>NZ_DJSX01000091.1:0-25739 GCF_002439135.1 Pseudomonas sp. UBA6323
CGCAAGACGCCTTCAGCCTGGCCAATCGCCTCGCCGATACGCCGTGCTTCGAGCTGCAGCGCTTCAGCCTCGATGGACAGTCGGTGCAGTTGGAGTTCGCGCAAATCCGGGTCGATGGCGGCCTGCAGTTGGCCGAACAGGCCGACCTGCTGATCGTGCCCGCCACCGGCAGCGCCATCAGTAAGACCCTGGAGAGCAACGCCGAGCTTCTGCCCTGGCTGGCCCGACGCGACCGGCAACAGATAGCGAGCCTGTGCAGCAGCGCCTTCCTGCTGGCCGCCGCCGGTTTGCTCGATGGTCGCCAGGCGACCACCCACTGGGCACTGGCCGGGGCCTTCTCGCGCCACTTCCCCCAGGTAAACCTGCGCAGCGACCTGCTGCTGACCGAAGATGGCCCGTTGTTCTGCTCCGGGGGCGCACAGGCCGGGCTCGACCTGTGCCTGCACCTGATCGGCCGACATGCCGGCGAATGGCTCGCACAACAAGTGGCCAACGCCATGGTGATTGAGCGCCAGCGCGGCACGCAGACGCGCTTCGCCCCGCTGCTGCCCAGCAGCGAAGACAAGGCACTGGCGCCGCTTTTGGCCTGGCTGCGCGAACACCACGCCGAGGCCATCGATCTCAACCGCCTGGCCCAGCAGGCCCATTGCTCGGCGCGCACCCTGCTGCGCCGTTTCAAACAGGGCACCGGGCTGACGCCAGGCGACTACCTGCAGCGCCTGCGCATCAGCGTCGCGCAACAGGCGCTGGCCGACTCGGCGCAGTCACTGGAGCAGATTGCCAGCGAAGCCGGGTTCGCCGATCGCGCCACCTTCGCCAAGCGCTTCAAACAGCTGTGCGGCGAAACGCCCGGCGCCTTTCGCAAGCGCATGTGGCGCCACTAGGCACCCAAGGTGTCCGAAGGCTGATGCCAATCAAAGCGACTTTTCGTAGGAGCCCCGCCTCGGGGCGAAGCTTTTCCTGTCAGCGCCGCCCCGGTTAGCGGCGGGGGCGCCGCTCCTACAGATTGGCGGCATAGCCGCCGGATAGAGCCGCACCTGCAAAGAAAAAGGGAGCCCGAAGGCTCCCTGATCCACAACGCGACGCCGACTCAGTGCAGGATCTGGCTGAGGAACAGCTTGGTGCGCTCGTTCTGCGGGTTGGTGAAGAAAGTGTTGGGCTCGGCCTGCTCGACGATCTCGCCCTTGTCCATGAAGATCACCCGATTGGCCACGGTACGGGCAAAGCCCATCTCGTGGGTCACGCAGAGCATGGTCATGCCGTCTTCGGCCAGGCCGATCATGGTGTCCAGCACCTCTTTCACCATCTCCGGGTCGAGGGCCGAGGTCGGCTCGTCGAACAGCATGATCTTCGGCTTCATGCACAGCGCACGGGCAATCGCCACACGCTGCTGCTGACCTCCGGAGAGCTGACCCGGAAACTTGTGGGCCTGTTCGGGAATGCGCACACGCTCGAGAAAGTGCATGGCGATTTCCTCGGCCTGGCGCTTGGGCATCTTGCGTACCCACATCGGCGCCAGGGTGCAGTTCTGCAGCACGGTCAGATGCGGGAACAGGTTGAAGTGCTGGAACACCATGCCCACTTCGCGGCGGATCGCCTCGATGTGCTTGAGGTCGCTGGTCAGCTCGGTGCCATCGACCACGATGCGCCCCTGCTGATGCTCTTCCAGACGGTTGATGCAGCGAATGGTGGTGGACTTGCCCGAGCCGGACGGCCCGCACAACACGATACGCTCGCCCGGTTGCACGCTGAGGTTGATGTCCTTGAGCACGTGGAACTGGCCGTACCACTTGTTCACGCCCTGCAGCAGGATCATCGGCTCGGCGCTGGGTTGCTTGATTGCTTCACTCATAAATTCACTCCTCTCGAGGGGCTCGATTCAGGATTTAGCGAGCTAGAGCCAGGCAAGGCGAAAACATTCGAGGGAGCGGAGCGTACTGTTGTACGTGAGCATTCCGAGAGTGTTTTCAACGACGCCTGGTCGACGCGCAGCAAATACTGATCAACTCCTAACGCTTGTGGCCGGTATCCAGCTTCCTCTCCAGATGCATGGAGTAGCGGGACATGCCGAAACAGAAAATCCAGAAGACCAGCGCCGCGAACACATAGCCCTCGGTGGCCATGCCCAGCCAGGCCGGGTCGGTGGTCGCCTGCTTGATGCTGTTGAGCAGATCAAACAGTCCGATGATGATCACCAGGCTGGTGTCCTTGAACAGGGCGATGAAGGTGTTGACGATGCCTGGAATCACCAGCTTGAGCGCCTGCGGCAGGATCACCAGACCCATCGTCCGCCAGTAGCCCAGGCCCATGGCCGCGGCCGCCTCGTACTGGCCCTTGGGGATGGCCTGCATGCCACCGCGCACCACTTCGGCGATATAGGCGGCCTCGAAGAAGATCACCATCACCAGGGCCCGCAGCAGCTTGTCGAGGCTCATGCCTTCGGGCAGGAACAACGGCAGCATCACCGAAGACATGAACAGCACGATGATCAGCGGCACGCCGCGCCAGAATTCGATGAAGGTGACACAGATGACCTTGATCGCCGGCAGGTTCGATCGTCGCCCCAGCGCCAGCAGGATGCCCAGCGGCAAGGCGCCGGTGATGCCTACATAGGCGATCACCAACGTCAGCATCAGGCCGCCCCAGCGGCTGGTAGGCACCACGCTCAGGCCGAACACGCCGCCGTGCAGCAGGCACCAGGCGATGATCGGGTAGATCACCAGGAATGCCACGCCATAGAACGCCTTGCGCGGCATCTGCGGGACGAACAGCGGCGCCGCCCCGACGATGGCCAGCCAGATGGTGGCATCGACCCGCCAGCGCTGCTCGCCAGGGTAGAAGCCGTACATGAACTGGCCGAAGCGCTGCTGAATGAACACCCAGCACGCGCCTTCCTTGGTGCAGTCGGCGCGGGTGCTGCCCACCCAGTTGGCATCGAAGATCGCCCACTGCAGAAGCGGTGGAACCACGAGCCAGATCAGATACAGCGCCAGCAGGGTCAGCAGGGTGTTGAACCAGTTGGAGAACAGGTTGGCCTTGAGCCAGCCCAGCGCGCCGACGCTCATGCTCGGCGGCGGCAGGTCAGGCTTGAAGATATGGGTCTGCATGGCTGCTCCTTACCGCTCGGTCAGCGCGATGCGCTTGTTGTACCAGTTCATCAGCAGGGAAATGCTGATGCTGATGGCCAGATAAACGCTCATGGTGATCGCCATGACCTCGATCGCCTGACCGGTCTGGTTAAGTACGGTGCCGGCGAACAGCGAGACCATGTCGGGGTAGCCGATGCCGGCCGCCAACGAGGAGTTCTTCGCCAGATTGAGGTACTGGCTGGTCAACGGCGGGATGATCACGCGCAGTGCCTGCGGGATGATCACCAGGCGCAGGGTGATGCCTGGGCGCAGGCCCAACGAACGCGCGGCTTCGGTCTGGCCATGGCTGACCGCCATGATCCCCGAGCGCACGTTCTCGGCGATGAAGGCTGCGGTGTAGATGGTCAGCGCCAGGGTCAGCGCCATCAGCTCGGGAATCATCACCCAGCCGCCGCGGAAGTTGAACCCGGTCAGCTCCGGCACGCTCCACACCAGCGGGTTACCGGCGACGAGAGCCGTCAACCCGGGTACCACGATGATCAGCGCCAGCGATGTCCACAGCAGCGGGAAGATCTTGCCGGTGGCTTCGCGGCGCTTCTTGGCCCAGCGCCCCAGGGCGATGATGCCGACGATGGTGGCCAGCAGGACCACGACGAACAGACCGAAGCTCTCCGATGGGCTCGGCGCCGGCATGTACAGACCGCGGCTGTTGAGGAAGAAGGTCTCGCCAACATCCAGGCTCTGCCGCGGTCCGGGCAAGGCGAGGAAGACCGCGAAGTACCAGAAGAGAATCTGCAGCAGTGGCGGGATGTTGCGGAAGATCTCGATATAGACGGTGGCCAGTTTGCTGATCAGCCAGTTCGGCGACAGCCGCGCCACGCCCAGCACGAAGCCGAGTATGGAGGCCAGCACGATGCCGATGAAGGACACCAGCAGCGTATTGAGCAGACCGACCACGAACACGCGACCGTAGCTGTTGCTCTCGGTGTAGTCGATCAGGTGCTGGGCGATACCGAAGCCGGCGCTGTTGTTGAGGAACGCGAAGCCGGAGATGATCCCGCGCTTCTCCAGGTTGGCCTGGGTGTTCTGGAAAAGAAACCAGCCGAGCGCCACGACGGCGACAACGGCAATGATCTGGAAAGCCCAAGCGCGCACCTGCGGATCGTTCAGAAGCGATCCACGCGGGCGCGGGGCGTTAGCAGTCGTATGCATGACAACCCTCACGGAAGCCCCGGCCGTACACAATCAGGCCGGGGCTCACTAATCGGAAACGACAGCGGCAGCCCCCGAGAACCGGTCCATAGTCTGCTGCGCGTCGGGCCTGCTGCGTCATAAACAGGCTCAGAATGCTCATTTACAACTCGTAAACTGCGCTTCTTCGCCTGCTTTTTCCTTGCATGCCTCTAGCTCGCGAGCCTATGAACAGATTCTCGTCTGCCGCTGTGGACGGTCAACGCACCGGCGGTGCGTACTGCAGACCACCCTTGTTCCAAAGGGCGTTGAGACCACGCTCGATCTTCAGCTCGCTGCCGGCACCGACGTTACGGTCGAAGGACTCGCCGTAGTTACCGACTTGCTTGACGATCTGCACTGCCCAGTCTTTCGGCAGCTTGAGGTCCTTGCCGAACTCACCTTCGGTCCCCAGCAGACGGGCTACGTCCGGGTTCTTGGTGGATTTGGCGGTTTCTTCGACGTTGGCCGAGGTCACGCCCAGCTCTTCGGCGTTGAGCATGGCGAACAGGGTCCAGCGCACGATATCGAACCACTCCTCGTCACCCTGACGAACGGACGGGCCGAGCGGCTCCTTGGAGATGACTTCCGGCAGCACCACGTAGTCGCCCGGGGTGGCCAGCTTGATGCGCTGTGCGTACAGCTGCGACTGGTCGGAGGTCAGCACGTCGCAACGACCGGCTTCGACCGACTTGGCGCTCTCGTCGGAGGTGTCATAGGTGATGGGGGTGTACTTCATGCCGTTGGCACGGAAATAGTCGGAGAGGTTCAGCTCGGTGGTGGTACCGGCCTGGATACAGACGGTGGCGCCGTCCAGTTCCTTGGCGCTGGAAACCCCCAGCTTCTTGTTCACCAGAAAGCCCTGACCGTCGTAGTAGGTCACGCCGGTGAAGTTCAGGCCCAGCGCCGCATCGCGCGAGCTGGTCCAGGTGGTGTTGCGCGAAAGGATGTCGACTTCGCCGGACTGCAGCGCAGTGAAGCGCTCCTTGGCGGTCAGCGGGCTGTACTTGACCTTGGTCGCGTCACCGAACACCGCGGCTGCAACCGCGCGGCAGACGTCGACGTCCAGGCCCATGTAATTGCCTTTTGCATCGGCGTAGGAAAAACCAGGCAGACCGTCGCTGATACCGCACTGCACGAAGCCTTTCTTCTGCACCGCATCCAGGGTGGCGCCTGCCTGAGCAAAACCACTGACACCGAGCACAGCTGCGGTAGTCAGAACAGCCAGGGTGGATTTCACCATCTTCATCAAAAACCTCCAGTTGCTCTTGTTGTGTTGGAGTCTCCGTCCGCCTTCCCCACCCTTTTGAGGCTTGCGATCCGCTGGCAGCAACGGTATCGACGAGAAGTTCGAACGTCAGGCGGGAGTCTAGTCGGCATTACCCTCTGCTGGCCAACTGCTCCTGCCCTGCCCATTGGTTGAACGGGCCTGAGACGGATCGTCATCCGCCTGGGCGTATCACCGCCCCGACGGTCTGGTTAGGAACCCCCCACAGCAGATTCCTGCCTGTTGAGCAGCGCGCATTACACAGTGTTACCGTTAGCGCACCGCGTCGTCAGTCCGGATGAGCCATAGCAAGCCCCGTACCAGCACACGGCAAACCGCCGTATCCAAAGGGGTCAAGCGCAAAAGATTCACCCGTGCGACAACTTGTTCACAGATTAGCCAAGCCTTGAAAAGGGTGCCGCCCCAAATAAAGGCACCCGCACCACACTGGAGCTACCAATGACCGCACCCATGATTCTGCAGCCCCCGCAAACCGCCGATGCCAGCGTGATCTGGCTGCACGGGCTGGGCGCTGACCGCTACGATTTCCTGCCGGTCGCCGAGATGCTGCAGGAACGCCTGCCGACCACGCGCTTCATCCTGCCGCAGGCGCCAACCCGCCCGGTCACCATCAATGGCGGCTGGAGCATGCCGAGCTGGTACGACATCCTCGCCATGAGCCCGGCACGCGCCATCGACCAGGCGCAGCTGGACGAGTCCGCCGATCAGGTAATCGCGTTGATCGAAGCCGAGCGTGAAAGCGCCATCGCCGCTGAGCGCATCGTCCTGGCCGGCTTTTCCCAGGGTGGCGCGGTGGTGCTGCACACCGCCTTCCTGCGTTACCAACAGAGCCTCGGCGGGGTGTTGGCGCTGTCGACCTACGCGCCGACCTTCAGTGACGACATGCAGTTGGCGGATACAAAAAGACAACTGCCGGTGCTTTGTTTGCATGGCAGATTCGACGACGTGGTGACACCCGACATGGGACGTGCCGCGTACGACCGCCTGCACGCCAGTGGCGTACAGGTGCAATGGCGCGACTATCCGATGACCCACGAGGTCCTGCCGGAAGAGATTCGCGATATCGCCGAATGGTTGGGCCAGTTGCTGGCCGACTGACCGAACCGAAGAGATGCACGATAAATGAGCACAGCGCCCCTGATTCGCACCCTGCAGGATATCGAGCAGATCGAGAGCACGCCCTTGAGCGAGCGCGATCTACCCGGCAGCACCTTCGAGCTGATCCGCCGCACGGCACAGGCCAGCCCGGATGCACCGGCGCTGTCGTTCATCCTCCAGGGCACGGGCGATGAAACGCCACTGCGCCTGAGCTATGCCGAGCTGCTGGCCAGGATCACCCAGACCGCCAATGCCTTTCATCGCCTGGGTTTACGCCCGGGCAAGGCAGTCTCGTTCCTGCTGCCCAACCTGCCGCAGACCCACTACACCATCTGGGGCGGCGAGGCGGCGGGGATCGTCAACGCGATCAACCCGCTGCTCGATCCCGAGCACATCGCCGAACTGATCCATGCCTCCGAGTCCGAACTACTGGTGACCCTGGCGCCCTTCCCCGGCACCGACCTGTGGAGCAAGGTCGAGGCGTTGCGCGATCAACTGCCGGAGCTCAAGGCGATTCTCTGCGTGGACATGGCCAACCTGTTGCCGGAACCGCAACGCAGTGCGCTCAAGGCCCAGCGCGGCCCGTTGCCGGACGGCGTGCTGGATTTCGATGAAACCATCGCCGCCTGCCCCGCCGACCATCTGGAAAGCGGACGCGTGATCGCCGCCGAGGACATCGCCAGCTACTTCCATACCGGCGGTACCACCGGCACGCCGAAACTGGCGCCGCACAGCCACGGCAACGAAGTGGCCATGGCCTACAGCATGAACCTGGTGACCCGCTTCGGCGTCGGTGACGTGACGCTCTGCGGCCTGCCGCTGTTTCACGTCAACGGCGTGATCGTCACCGGCCTGGCGGCCTTCATCGGTGGCGCCGAGGTGCTGCTGGCCACGCCGCAGGGCTATCGCAACAACACGCTGATCGGCAATTTCTGGAAGGTAATCGAACGCCACAAGGTCAGCTTCTTCAGCGGCGTGCCCACCATCTATGCCGGCCTACTGCAGATTCCCAGCGAGGGCCATGACCTGTCCTCGCTGAAGTACGCGCTGTGCGGCGCGGCGCCGATGCCCGTGGAACTGATCCGCCAGTTCGAGGCCAAGACCGGCCTGACCCTGATCGAAGGCTACGGCCTGACCGAAGGCACCTGCGGCAGCTGTGCCAACCCGCCCGCCGGCGAACGCCGCCCTGGTTCCATCGGCCTGCCGATGCCCTACTGCGAGGTGCGCATCAAGGTGCTCGACGAACAGGGACACTACGTTCGCGATGCCGCGCCAAATGAAATCGGCAACCTGTGCATCCGTGGCGCCACGGTGTTCAAGGGCTATCTGCAGGCCAGCAAGAATGTCGGCATCTGGGTCGATGGCGACTGGTTCAACACCGGCGACCTTGGCCGCGTCGACGTCGATGGCTATATCTGGCTGACCGGTCGCAGCAAGGACCTGATCATCCGCGGCGGCCACAACATCGACCCGCAGATGATCGAAGAAGCCCTGCACAAACACCCGGCCGTGGCCATGGCCGCTGCCGTCGGCAAGCCGGACGAAAAGGCCGGCGAGCTGCCGGTGGTCTACGTGCAGCTCAAACCCGGCAACCAGATCAGCGAGGCGGAACTGCTCGAGCATGCCGCCGCGCACATTCCCGAGCGCGCCGCAATTCCCAAGGACGCCTGGATCATCGATGCCATGCCGCTCACCGCAGTGGGCAAGACATTCAAGCCGGCGCTGCGCTTCGATGCCATCACCCGCGTCTACCAGGCCGCCGTCGGCGAGCTGCATCCTGCCGCTCGCGTCGAAGTCCTGAGCGACGACAAGGCAGGTCAGCTGGCTCACGTCCACCTGCCGAATCAGGATCAGGCACTTGCCGAGGCCATCGGCGAGCGCCTGGCCGGCTATGCGGTAGGCCATCGTATTCACTTCGCAACGTGATCCAGAGCGCACAAGGACGCGCGCCAGTTAACAACTTTGCACTTTCGTGCCGCCATTGGTCGGTCTGGCTTGGGACAAGCATTGCCAGGCCTCCAGCGGCGGAATAATGTCGAGCGATCCGTAGACACGACAGGGAGCGTTGGTGGAGCCCTACGGCCTATTCCCCCGGCCAGGCCCGACGAGATTGCGATGAAACCGGCGCACTGGCAGGCAGACCTGCAGCAAGTCCAGCAGTTGCGACTCTTTCAGAATGTCGCCACCAGCAGCCTCGATCAGTTGCTGCGGGAGTTTCGTGCCTGCGAGTTGGAAGCAGGCGAAGTGCTGCTTTCCCCTTTCAACCGCAACCAGCACCTCTATCTGCTGATAGAAGGCCAGTTGCGCGTCTACCTCGGTTCACTGGACAACCAGGCCGTCAGCACCCTCGAAGTCGGCGACTGCGCGGGTGAAATCAGCTTTATCGACAACGAGCATCCTTCTGCCTACGTGGTAGCCGAGCGCCCCTCCATCGTCTTGCGCCTGCATCGCGAATCCCTGGTGGCGCTGTTCGAGCAATCCCCACAGATGATGCAGAACCTGCTGGAGCTGCTCTGCGACCGCGTGCGTCAGGGCAACCGGAAGATTCTCGACAGCGAGCAGAACGCCAACATCGACACCCTGACCGGCTGCTTCAACCGACGCTGGCTGGAGCACGTGTTCGAGCGCGAGAGCACCCGCTGCGCCTTCAACGATGAACCCATGTCGCTGCTGATGCTCGATGTCGACCACTTCAAGGCCTACAACGACCAGCACGGTCATCTGGCCGGCGACTACGCCCTGTGCCTGGTGGCGCATACCCTGAGCAGCCAGCTCAGGCCCAAGGACAGCCTGATACGTTTCGGTGGCGAGGAGTTCGTCATCCTCTTACCTGAGATCGCTGCCGAGGCCGCGCGCGGCATTGGCGAGCGCCTGCGAGTCAGCCTGGAGCAGATCGCCTCGTTCTACTCGCCGGTTGGCGTGCTGCCCGGCGTCACCATCTCCATCGGCCTGGCGCAGATACAACAGCCGGACACCCTGCAGGGCCTGATCGCGCGTGCCGATGCGGCGCTGTACCAGGCCAAGCAACAGGGTCGCAACTGCCTCTGCGGCTGAGCGTTGCCAACATCGCTGCGCACGCGTACCCGAGCGCGCCGGACGCTACGCTTCCCTGCTAGAGTGCCGGGCATAACAACATGCCCGGATGGCTTCTCATGCGCAAACTGCTGATCGCCCTGCTTCTGCTGATTCCCCTCTCCGCCCTCGCCGTGCTCGGCCTGCCACAAGTGATCGACGCGCAGATGAACAGCGTCGCCAACCCGCCACCCTATGCGGCCAGCGTCAGCGCGCAGAAGCTGCACCAGGGCCTGTTCGTCGCCGACCTGCACGACGATGCGCTGCTCTGGGAGCGCGACCTGCTCAAACGCTACGACTATGGCCATTCCGACCTGCCGCGCATGCTCGAAGGCCGCCTCGGCCTGCAGGTGTTCTCCACCGTGACCAAGACTCCGCGCGGCCTGAACATGGAGAGCAACGGCGCCGACAGCGACAACATCACTCTGCTGGCCATGGCCCAGCGCTGGCCGCGGGAAACCTGGAACAGCCTGCTGCAACGCGCGCTATACCAAGCGCAGAAACTCCAGGACGCCGCCGCCGGCAGTGATGGTCGTCTGGAGCTGATCCGCACCCGCGCGGACCTGGCGAACTTCGTCGAAGCCTGGGACAAGGATCCGCGCCGCGTCGCCGGCCTGCTCGCCACCGAGGGCCTGCAACCCATCGAAGGCAAGCTGGAAAACGTCGATACGCTCTACGACGCGGGATTCCGCATCGCCGGCCTGACCCATTTCTTCGACAACGAGGTCGGTGGCTCCGCCCACGGGCTGAAGAAAGGCGGGCTGACCCCGTTAGGCCGGCAGGTCATCGCGCGCCTGGAAGAAAGATCCATGCTGGTGGACCTGGCCCACGCTTCGCGGCCGCTGATCGACGACGTACTGGCCATGGCCAAGCGTCCGGTACTGGTTTCGCACACCGGAGTCGAGGGCACCTGCGCCGGCACACGTAACCTCAGCGACAAGCACCTGCAAGCCATCGCCGCCACCGGCGGGGTGATCGGTATCGGCTACTGGAGCACCGCGGTGTGCGACACCTCGGTTGCCGCCATCGTCAAGGCCATCCGCTACGCCGCAGACAAGGTCGGTGTCGAGCACGTCGCCCTGGGCTCGGACTTCAACGGCACCGTGCACACGCCGTTCGATGTCACCGGCCTGGCGCAGATCACCGAAGGCCTGCAAGGCGCCGGCTTCGACGACACGGCCATCGCCGCGATCATGGGCGGCAATGTCCAGCGCCTGCTGCTGGCCAGCCTGCCGGAGAAATAACGCACTGACCGCACAGTACGCTTGACAGACGCGAGCGAAGCACTTCGCCACGCCCGCGTCTTGCATTACACTGGCGGGCGTTCACTCCTTAACCAGTCGATGAGAAGCCCGTGCTCAAAGCACTCAAGAAAATGTTCGGCAAGGCCGAAGACGAGCAGCCGCAACCAGCGCCGTCACCCGCAGCAGCGCCCGCCCAGAGCCGTGGCGCCGACGACAAGCGTCCCCGCAAGAACAAGCCCGCCCGCCCAGCCAGCGAGACCGTGAGCGACAGCCCCGCGCCACAACAGCCGCGCCCGCCGAAAGCCGACAAGCCGCGCCGCGAACGCCCGGCCAAACCGGTCGATACCTGGAAGCTGGAAGATTTCGTGGTCGAACCGGCCGAAGGCAAGACGCGCTTCCATGACTTCAAGCTCGCCCCCGAGCTGATGCACGCCATCCACGACCTCGGCTTCCCCTACTGCACGCCGATCCAGGCCGGCGTACTGGGTTACACCCTCAAGGGCCAGGACGCCATCGGCCGCGCCCAGACCGGCACCGGCAAGACCGCCGCCTTCCTTATCTCGATCATCACCCAGCTGCTGCAGACCCCGCCGCCGAAGGAACGCTACATGGGCGAGCCGCGTGCGCTGATCATCGCGCCGACCCGCGAGCTGGTGGTGCAGATCGCCAAGGACGCCGCCGAGCTGACCAAGTACACCAAGCTCAACGTCATGAGCTTCGTCGGCGGCATGGACTTCGACAAGCAGCTCAAGCAGCTGGAATCGCGTTTCTGCGACATCCTCGTGGCTACCCCGGGCCGCCTGCTGGACTTCAACCAGCGCGGCGAAGTGCACCTGGACATGGTCGAGGTGATGGTGCTCGACGAAGCCGACCGCATGCTCGACATGGGCTTCATTCCGCAGGTGCGCCAGATCATCCGCCAGACGCCGATGAAAGGTGACCGCCAGACCCTGCTGTTCTCCGCCACCTTCACTGACGACGTGATGAACCTGGCCAAGCAGTGGACGGTCAACCCGGCCATCGTCGAGATCGAGCCCACTAACGTCGCCAGCGAAACCGTTGAGCAGCACGTCTACGCCGTCGCTTCCAGCGACAAGTACAAGCTGCTCTACAACCTGGTGACGCAGAACGCCTGGGACCGGGTGATGGTTTTCGCTAACCGCAAGGACGAAGTGCGCCGCATCGAAGAGCGCCTGACCCGCGACGGCGTCAGTGCCGCGCAGATGTCCGGCGACGTGCCGCAGCACAAGCGCATCAAGGTGCTCGAAGGCTTCCGCGCCGGGCATATCCGCGTGCTGGTGGCCACCGACGTGGCCGGCCGCGGCATCCATGTCGACGGTATCAGCCACGTGATCAACTTCACTCTGCCGGAAGACCCGGACGACTACGTGCACCGCATCGGCCGTACCGGCCGCGCCGGCACCAGCGGCACCTCGATCAGCTTCGCCGGCGAAGACGACGCCTTCGCCCTGCCGCCGATCGAAGCGCTGATCGGCCGCAAGATCCAGTGCGAGATGCCACCGGACGAGTTGCTCAAGTCGGTGCCACGCAGGCACTGAGCCGGCGGGAAGCAAAAAGGCGAAGCCCGTGGCTTCGCCTTTTCATTTGCGCGTGGTGCGTCAGGGATTCGCGATGTTCGGCCGCCCTTCCAGCCGCGGTGCCCAGTCCTCGACTTCGGCTTTCTGCAGACGCCGCTCCAGGGTTTTGCGCCAGGACGGCACCAGTGGCAGTGCCAGGCATTCACGCAACAGCTCGGGCTCCACCCGCTTGTCGAACAACACAGCCGAAAGCCGACTCAGCGGCCAATCGGCATGGGTGCGTTCCAGCAACTGCAGAGGGTCGCCGACCCGAACCATGCCCTCCTCAACAACCCGGTAGTACCAGCCGGTGCGGCCGGACTGCTGCACGCGCAGCGCCAGATCGGCGACGCCGAAGCGGTCGCTCAGCTTCCAGCATGGCATGCGCCCCTGGGATACCTGCAGCAAGGCGCTGCCGGCCCGTATGAAGTCGCCCAGGCAAACATCATCTTCGGTCCATCCTGTGGTACTGAAGTTCTCGCCGAAAGCGCCGGGCTGCGCCAGCAGAGGATGTTCGCCAAGCTCGCTACGCCAGGCCGCGTAGTGTTCGCGCGGGTAGTGATGGATGGCCTTCTCCACACCACCGTGTACCCGCAGGTCGCCCTGCTCGTCGCCAGCCAGCCCCTGCGTGGTCGCCGCCAGCGACTCCTGGCGTGGCGTCTTGGCGATGCCGCTGCGCGAGCCGGGTCGGGTGAACGGCTGCGCCGGCCCGGTAAGCAATGCATCGAGGATCAGGCGGGTCATGCGGCCTCCGGGGGTTTATGTTCACGGCAGATCAGCTTGGCATCGTCTGGCGCCAGCGGTTCCTGGGTCAGACTGCAGAACGATTCGCCATCGATCTGTTGGTGAAAACGACAGCTGCCGCACAGGCCGAAGCCAGGCACATCGTTGTCGCGCTGGATTTCGCGCAGAAGGTCGGTCAGCAGGGCTTTGAGCTGCTCGCCTCGCGCCCCCAGGCGGGCCTCGCCAGCGGCCAGAAAATCGGGCGGCAACAACGCCTGCAGCAGTTCCCAGGCCGGCTCGGTGAGCGCCAGGTGCACGCTGCGCTTGTCGCGTGCGTCCTGGGTCTTGACGATCAACCCCTTGCCCTCCAGCGCCTTGAGCGACTGCGACACCGTGCCCTTGGTCAGGCCAAGGTAGTCGGTCACCCCCAGCGGCGTATTCGAATAACGGTTGCAGCGCGCCAGGTACATCAGCGCACTCAGCTGGATGGGCTGCAGCTCGGCCAGCAGCGGGTGCTGGCGAAACCAGATGCGGGTCAGGCTGGACAGCCGTTCGAGCAGATCGAAGAGAGTCGTGTCGGTCATTTATCACTCCTGTCGAAATATAGTATCGACTAAATACCATATTGACAAAGGATGATTTGCGCGTAACCTTCGCATCAGTATCGAATCGATACTAATCTCGACAGGAGATTGATCATGACTCAAGCACGCTTCTATCACGCCGGTTGCCCCGTTTGCGTATCGGCCGAACAAACCCTGCTGAATCTGCTGGCTCCGGAGGTCAAGGTGGAGATAGTTCACCTCGGCGACCAGGCCACGCGCGTCGCGGAAGCCGAACAGGCCGGGGTCAAGTCGGTGCCCGCGCTGGTGGTCGACGGCCAGGTGCTGCACCTGAACTTCGGCGCCTCGATCGACGACCTGAAGTAAGTGCAGAACATGCGAGACGCCGCTCGGCGTCTCGCTGACCGCCGAGGAGAGAATCATGAAAGTGAATGTTTTCGATACCCACGTACGTACGCGCGACGGCCGCTATCTGCACTTCGATGTGTTGATCGAAGGCAACGATCAGGCGCGCGCCAACCAGTTCGCCAGGGACTGGATGGCCGAGCGCGGCCTGCAGGAAGACGCCATCGAACAGAGCCGCTGCCAGTTCTGCCACAGCCAGCCGGCTCACCCGGAGATCGCGGCAGCCATCAGCAGCAAGGGCTACTTCATCATTCCCCTGCAAGGTTGCTAGGAGACATCCATGAATACCTATCGCCCCCTGAACTGCGATTTGCACGATTACCTGGAAATCGCCTGCATGCACGGCTACCGCCTGCGCATCGAACGGCTCGATGGCCTCAGCTTCGAGGCCAGAGCACTGACCACGCGCACGGCCGCCAGCAAGGAGGAGTTTCTGCTGGTGCAAGGCGACGCGGGCCAGCAGGCGCTGCGCCTGGACCAGTTGCTGGCCATCACCCCGCTCAACGTGGGCGCCAGCTTTGGCCGCGTCGAGTTGACTGGCAGCCACTGCGCCTTGTGATATCTACGCCCGCCCCGGCCCAACTGCAATGTCACCCAGGAGAATCAGCATGCCGACCTTCCGCCTCGTCATCAGCCGCAACGAGCAGTTGCTGGGGTATTTCCAGTCCGATGTTCCCCACGCCCAGGCGGCCATCGTGTCTCTCGCCAGCGACTTGGGCAGCGCAGGCTACGACCTCGAACTGCAGATTGCACACCACGAACGCCGCTTACTGGAAAGCGGCCCCGAGGGGCTGCGCGTGATAAGCAGCGAACCGCTGTTCGTTGCCGTATCCTTGGAGGCTCATCTGCAGACCTGACCGCCACGCCTCCCACGCCATGTTTTCCAGCCTGATTCGCCTCGTTCAGGGCTTGTGCCTGATTCCCAGCACCGGCCTGTTCATCGCCCTGCTGACCCACAAACTGCGCCACGACAGCCTGGGGCTGGAGTGGCCATCGCTGCTGGAGCCGGGCAGCAACCCCGCAATCGAACTTGCGCTCGCCAGCCTTCCTGGCCTGCTCGCGTTCCTACTGCTGGCCGCAAGCGGCCTGCTACGCAGAGGCAAAGCCCTGCCCCTGTTGCTCGGCTACAGCCTGTGCGCCAGCCTGGCCGCATACTGCGCCGTGAGCCTGTTTGCCAGTTCCTACGGCAACACCTGGAGCGCGGCGGAAATCTTCCGTGAATTGCTGCTAAACCAGCTCAACTTGCTCGGCCTGGCGATCCTGCCTGGGCTGATCGTAGCCAGACTGCTGGACAGGCTTCTCCGCCGCCCGACATAGGCCTCAGGTTTCGACGCCCTCTACCGGCTCGTCTTCCTGCTCCTGCCGGGCCTCGGCGCCCTCGTCACGCTCCTGCTCGGATTTGCCGAGGGCGCGATTGGTGGACTCCTGCAGAGAATCCACCTGGCGGTTGACCTCGTCCACCACCTCACCGACCGACTCCTCGATCAGCGCCTGCGCTTCCTTCTTCGCCTCTTCGGCGAGTTTCTGCGCGGACTGCTCGGCGGCATCGCAGCCCGCCAGGGTGATCAGCGCTACGCACAGGGCGACGGGCGCCAGACGGTTTTTCCAGAATTGGTACATCTCAATTTCTCCGGTTGCGAAACCGGCCTCACCCCGTAAGGCGAGGCCAGGTTCATGGGTCAAATATTGGCGGGCGGCTGGCCGCGGGTCTTGTACAGCGACAGCAGCACGCCACCGATCAGCAGGCCCAGGGTCACGCTCAGCGACACCGCAGCCGGGATCTTGCCGATGATGCCGACCAGGAAGATCTTCGCGCCGATAAACACCAGCACCAGGGCCAGCGCGTACTTGAGGTAGGCGAAGCGGTGGATCAGCGCCGCCAGGGCGAAGTACAGGGCGCGCAAGCCGAGGATGGCGAAGATGTTCGAGGTGTAGACGATGAACGGGTCCTGGGTGATGGCAAAGATCGCCGGCACGCTGTCGATGGCGAACACCAGGTCGGCGCACTCGATCAGGATCAGCGCCAGGAACAGCGGCGTCACCCACAGCACGCTGCGCCCCTTGCCATCGTCCTGCCGTACGAAGAAGCGTTGGCCGTGCAGCTCATCGGTCACGCGCAGGTGCTTGCGCAGGAACTTGACCAGCATGTTGTTCTGCAGGTCCGGCGCATCGTCGAGTTTGGAGAACAGCATTTTCACGCCGGTGAAGAACAGGAAGGCGCCGAACACGTAGAGGATCCAGGCGAATTCGTGGATCAGTGCGGCGCCCAGGCCGATCATGATCGCCCGCAGCACCAGCACGCCCATGATTCCCCAGAACAGCACCTTGTGCTGGTACTGCCGCGGGATGGCGAGGAAGCTGAAGATCATGGCCATGAGAAACACGTTGTCCATCGACAGCGATTTCTCGATCAGAAAGCCGGTGAGGTAATCCATGCTGGCATCGCCGCCCTTCTGGAAGAACACCCAGACACCGAACAACAGACCCGCAGTGATGTAGCCGCCCGACAGCAACAGGCTCTCGCGCACGCCGATTTCGCGGTTATCGCGATGCAGCACACCAAGGTCGAAGGCCAGCAGGGAGATGACGACAGCGATGAAGACCAGCCACAACCAGGTGGCCGTGCCGAGGAAGTCGGCGAACAGAAACGGTTCGAGGGCAGTCATGAGCCCCTCCTACAGTCAGATTGAACAGACTGTGATTCCGACATCGCGGTGTTAACCGCCAGAGGGGCCCGGTATCACGGGCGCAAATATATTCAGGCCGCGAATGCCGCTCAACGGGGCGAATTTTGCAAAGTGTTTCACGCCGTGCAAAGCGTTCCACCGGCATTAGTCTGCTTACGGGCGAACAGCGTCACGGACGAAGACCGCGTAAAAGCTTCGCGGACAAGTCCGCTCCCACAGGTAGCACCTGCTTATCGTGGGAGCGGACGAAGACCGCGAATTCTGCAACTGTAGCCCCAGGCCTGGATCGAGCAGCAGGGCTGCCTCACCCCATCCTGCAAATGCTCAGAACAGTCCGAGCTGCCCATCCACCAACCGCTCGAACTCGCCACCGACGAACGGCAGGATGGCATCGGCCACCGGCTTCAATTGGCGGCTGATGTAGTGCTCGTAATCCACTGGTGACAGCAGGCGTTCCAGCGGTTGTGGCCCGCCGGTGGTGATCAGGTAGCTGATCCAGCCGCCGCGCTGGTACTGCAACGGCCGCCCCAGCCGCTGGTTAAGCTCGTCGGCCAGGCGCGCGGCTCGTACGTGTGGCGGGACGTTGTGCTGGTAGTCGTCGAGGCGTCGGCGCAAACGCTTGCGATACACCAGCAGCTCGTCCAGCTCACCAGCCAGGGTGCGTTTCACGTAGGCGCGCACGTCGTCCTCATAGGGTTGGCCGGCAAATACCAGGCGGTACAGCTCCTGCTGGAAGCGCTGGGCCAGCGGCGACCAGTCGGTACGCACCGTTTCCAGCCCCTTGAACACCATCCGTTCGCTGCCATCGGCGGCGCGCACCAGGCCGGCGTAGCGCTTCTTGCTGCCCTCCTCGGTGCCGCGAATGGTGGGCATGAGAAAGCGCCGGTAATGGGTCTCGAACTGCAGTTCCAGGGCGCTGGTCAGGCCGTACTCATTCTGCAGATGCTCTCGCCACCAGGCGTTCACGCGCGCTACCAGTGCGCGGCCGATGCGCGTCGCCTCATCCTCGTCGTGGGCGCGGCCGAGCCAGACGAAGGTAGAGTCGGTGTCGCCGTAGATCACCGCATAGCCCTCGACCTCGATCAGCTCGCGGGTGCGCTTCATGATCTGGTGCCCGCGCAAGGTGATAGACGATGCCAGGCGCGGATCGAAGAAGCGGCAGCCGCTGGAGCCGAGCACGCCGTAGAAGGCGTTCATGATGATCTTCAGCGCCTGCGACAAGGCGGCGTTGCCCTCGCGCTTGGCCGCCTCGCGCCCCTGCCAGACACGCTCGACTATGGCCGGCAGGCAATGCCGAGTACGCGAGAAACGCGCGCCGCGAAAGCCTTCCACCGAGTGCTCGTCGTCCGGCTGGTGCAAACCTTCGACCAGCCCCAGCGGGTCGATCAGGAAGCTGCGGATGATCGACGGATACAGGCTCTTGTAGTCCAGCACCAGCACCGAGTCGTACAGGCCCGGGCGCGAATCCATGACGAAGCCGCCGGGACTGTTCTCGCCGCGAATGTCGCCGAGATTAGGCGCGACGAAACCCAGGCGGTGCATGGGCGGCAGGTACAGGTGGGTGAAGGCGGCCACCGAGCCGCCGCTGCGATCGGCCGCCAGGCCGGTGACGCTGGAGCGCTCCAGGAGGAAGGCAAGCAGATCGGTGTGGGCGAAGATGCGCGTGACCAGCTCGCAGTCCTTGAGGTTGTAGCGAGCCAGCGCCGGCTTGTCCTCGTCGAACATGCGCTGGATCTCATCCATCCGCGCATAGGGCGTGTCGATCGCCTTGCCCTCGCCGAGCAGGGTCTGCGCCACCGATTCGAGGCTGAACGAAGAAAAGCTCCAGGTCGCAGAACGCAGCGCTTCGATGCCATCGATGATCAGTCGCCCAGCCGCCTCGGCAAAATAGTGCTGGCTGCTGTTGTGCTGGCGCCAGCCCATCACGTCGCCGCCACGCCCCAGCAGCAACGGCACCTTGAGTTGCTCGGCGTGATCGCGCAGCACGCGCAGGTCGAACTGCACCAGGTTCCAGCCGATGATGGCGTCCGGATCATGCCGCTGCAGCCAGTCATTCAAGCGCTCGAGCAGCGCCTTGCGGCTGTCGCAGTACTCCAGGTCGAAGTCGACGATACTGGCGTCGCCATTGGCCGGGCCGAGCATGTACACCTGGCGCTGGCCACAGCCTTCCAGGGCGATGGAATACAGCTCGCCACGAGCGCTGGTCTCGATATCCAGCGACACCAGACGCAGCGTCGGACGGTAATCGGTGGCGGGTTTGAGCGACTTGCACAGCAGGCTACCGTCCGGCTGCTCAACGCCCTCGAAGAGCACGCTGGCGGTGATAAAGCGCTCCATCAGGTAGCGATCCGGCGGACGGATATCGGCCTCGTAGACGTCCACGCCGACCTGACGCAGCTTCTTCTCCAACTGCAGCAACTGGCGATACTGCCGGCAATACAGCCCCAGCACCGGGCGGCGCTTGAAGTCGCGCAAGGCCAGCTCACGCAACTCAACGCCTTTTTCATTGCGCAACAACGGCTCGGCCCAGGCACGCTGCTCGGCGGGAATGAACGCCACCGTTTCCTGGCACGGCAGGCATACCTGGCGCGGGCCGGCATCGGTCGCTAGCCAGAAGGCCACCTCTGTTCCTTCCGGCGAGTCGCGCCAATGGCGGCTGAGCACGAAGCCTTGCTGGGGTTGCGTCATCGGGATTGGGTCACAGGTTACACGGCAGATCAGGGGCACCTGTAGGAGCGGCTTCAGCCGCGATAGTCGCCGCTAAAGCGCCTCCCACAGGTTCATGTGCTTCAAACTGGCCGAGCATTCTACGCCAGCGGTTACAATGGCGCCTTTTCCGGACGATGGTTCGATGAGCGACACACCTCCCTACGGTACCGGCGATGCCTCCTACCAGGCTGCCGGTGGCATCGACGGCCTGCGCCGTCTGGTCGACGATTTCTACCGACTGATGGACGAACGCCCCGAGGCCGCCGCACTGCGTGCCCTGCACCCAGCCGACCTGAGCGCCTCGCGCGACAAGCTGGCGAGCTTCCTGAGCGGCTGGCTGGGCGGGCCGCGGCTGTTCGCTGAGAAGTACGGCAGCATCAGCATTCCGGCCTTTCATGCGCAGTGGCCAATCGACCAGACGCTGGCCGAAAGCTGGCTGAGCTGCATGGCCGGCGCCATTGCCCTGCAGAACTATGCACCGGCGTTCGCCGACTACCTGCTGACCCAGCTGCGCGTACCCGCCGAACGCTCGGTACAGGCCAGCCAAAACCGTCATCGCAAGGAAACCTGAAATGAGCGACGAACTGATCATCGAAGACCTGCAACTCGGCGACGGCAAGGCCGTGGTCAAGGGCGCCCTGATCACCACCCAATATCGCGGCTGGCTGGCCGACGGCAGCGAGTTCGACTCGTCCTACTCGCGCGGCAAGCCGTTCCAGTGCGTGATCGGCACCGGCCGGGTAATCAAGGGCTGGGATCAGGGACTGATAGGCATGCAGGTCGGTGGCAAACGCAAGCTGCAGGTGCCGGCGCATCTGGGTTATGGCGAGCGCAGCATGGGCTCGATTCCGCCCAACTCCGACCTGACCTTCGAGATCGAGCTGCTGGAAGTGCTGACCCGCGATGACTGATGCCGCCCTCGCCACCCTGCGCGAGCATCTGCTGCAGGCATTGGAAAACCACCCCGGCCACGAGACCCGCCGCCTGTTCCATGGCCGTGGCCGCTGCTGGCCGGGGCTGGAACAGATCACCGTCGACTGGCTGTCCGGTATCGTTCTGGTGATGCTATTCCGCGAGCCGTCGCCAGCACTGCGACCGCTGCTGCTGGAGTTGCTGGCAACGCCACAATGGCAGGCCAGTGGCGCACGCGGCTTGTTGCTGCAGCACCGCTACGTGCAGGGCAGCGAGAGCGAATGGCTGGCCGGCGAGCCACAGGCGCAATGGCCGATCATCGAGGACGGCCTGCACTACCTGCTCGACCTGGGCAGCAAGCAGAACAGCGGGCTGTTCCTCGATATGCGCCTGGGCCGCCAGTGGGTGCGCGAGCAGGCCGTCGGCAAACGCGTGCTCAACCTGTTCGCTTATACCTGCGGTTTCTCCGTTGCGGCCATCGCTGGTCGAGCCGAGCAAGTGGTCAATCTGGACATGGCACGCGCCGCGCTGTCGCGCGGGCGCGAGAACCATCGGCTCAACGGCCACGACCTCTCCCGCGTGGAGTTTCTCGGCCACGAGCTGTTCAAGTCCTGGGGCAAGGTGCGCAAGAGCGGCCCGTACGACCTAGTGATCATCGACCCGCCAAGCTTCCAGAAAGGTAGCTTCGCCCTCACCCAGGACTACGCCAAGATTCTCCGGCGCCTGCCTGAGCTGCTGACCGAGCACGGCACCGTGCTGGCCTGCGTCAACGACCCGGATATCGGCCCGGACTTTCTTATCGAAGGTATGGCCGCCGAAGCGCCGCAGCTGCGCTTCATCGAGCGCCTGGACAACCCGCCCGAGTTTCCCGATATCTCGCCCGAGAGCGGCCTGAAGGCGCTTGTGTTCCAACGGTAGCCAGATGAAATCCGGGAGTTGCTGGCCCCGGATTGCATCCGGGCTACGGGCAGATGCCGATCATGTGGGAGGGGCTTTAGCCGCGACGTGAACAGATCGCGGCTAAAGCCTCTCCTACAATCCGGCTAGCGAATACCCAGGCGCTTGGCCAAACGACTGAGATTGGCGCGGTCCACCCCCAGTTCCCGCGCCGCATCGGCCCATTTGCCCTGATGGCGCGCCAGACATTGCTCGATCAGTCTGTGCTGGAAGGCGTTTACCGCCGTACGCAGCTCCACGCCCGTCGGCATCGCCTCGCCGGGGGCCAGCACTTCGTCTATCAAGGGCGGCGCCTCGGCCATAGGCAAATCCAGGTCCTGCACGTCGAGGCTGAGAATGCGCGGCCGATCGCCGTGGCGCGCCAGTGCCTTGATCGCCGCGCGGCCGATCAGGTGCTCCAGCTCACGCACGTTGCCCGGCCAGTCGTGGCCCAGCAGCGCCTTCTGCGCCTCGGCACTCAGGCGCAGGCTGCGCAGCCCCAGCCGGGCACGGTTCTCTTCGAGAAAGTAACCGGCCAGCAACAGCACATCACGGCCGCGCTCGCGCAGCGGCGGTACCGGCAATGGGTAGACGCTCAGGCGGTGATAAAGATCGGCACGAAAGCGCCCGGCACGTACTTCGGCCGCCAGGTCGCGGTTGGTAGCAGCGATCACCCGCACATCGACGCGGTGCTCGCGATCCGAGCCGACCCGCTGCAACTGGCCACTCTGCAGTACACGCAGCAGCTTGGCCTGGATCGCCAGCGGCAGTTCGCCCACCTCGTCGAGGAACAGGCTGCCGCCATCGGCCAACTCGAACTTGCCGCTGCGCTCGCTCATCGCCCCGGAGAAGGCGCCGCGGACATGGCCGAACAGTTCGCTCTCCACCAATGCATCGGGCAATGCCGCGCAGTTGATGCTGACCAGCGGCCGCTGCGCACGCGGCGAGGCGGCGTGGATGGCTTCGGCCACCAGCTCCTTGCCGACGCCGGTTTCGCCGGTGATCAGCACGGTCAGCGGGCTGTCGCCGACCAGGCGAATTTCCTCCTGCAGCTTGCGCAGCGCCGCGCTCTGCCCCACCAACTCGCGCGGTTGCTGACGGGCCTGTTTGTACAGCTCGGTGAGCTGGCGCTCGGCCTCGACCCGCTGCGCCAGGCCGCTGATGCGCTCGCTGACCTTGACCGTGGCCGCCGCCAGGCTGGCGAACGCATCGAGACTGTCCAGATCGAGCCGGCCGAAACTGGCCGGGTCGAGCGAATCCAGGGTCAACAGGCCCCAGAGCTGCTCATCCAGATAGAGCGGGCAACCCAGGCAATCATGCACTTCCAGATGCCCGTGCAGGCCGTCCACCAGGCCGTCATAAGGATCAGGCAGGCCGCAGTCGGCGGCGAAACGGGTCGGCCCGGCGTGTTCCAGCAACGCAGCCAGGCGCGGATGCTCGCTGACTTTGAAGCGCCGCCCCAGAGTGTCAGGGCTGAGGCCTTCAACTGCCAGTGGCACCAGTATTTCGCCGTCTAGTCGCAGCAGCGCCACGGCATCGCAAGGAAACAGCTGGCGCAAGGCAGAGAGCAGGCGGCGGTAACGCTCGCCATCATCCAGCTCGCGTGACAGATCGGCCACCAGGGGAATCAGGGTTTCCAGCAAAGGGTTAGCGGTCATTTAGACTACTCTTAGTCATTAAGACCCACACGCAAAGCGAGTCATTAATACTGCAAAATAAGCAAGCCATTGATATTTAAGGATTATTTATCTGGCACGCTTTCTGATAGGTATTTATCGCTAACGCTAGCACGCCATAACTGGCCAGACGAGCCACACCGGCGTCTTTATTTGTCTTGCGGAGATACCCTAATGCTGACCAACACTCAACGTGACCTGATCAAAGCCACCGTGCCGCTGCTGGAAAGCGGCGGCGAAGCGCTGACCACCCATTTCTACCGGATGATGCTCAGCGAGTATCCCGAAGTACGTCCGCTGTTCAACCAGGCCCACCAGGCCAGCGGCGACCAGCCGCGCGCTCTGGCTAACGGCGTATTGATGTACGCGCGCCATATCGACCGCCTAGAGGCCCTGGGGCCGCTGGTACGCCAGGTGGTGAACAAGCACGTCGCTCTGCAGATCCTCCCCGAGCACTATCCCATCGTCGGCGGCTGCCTGCTGCGCGCGATCCGCGAGGTGCTGGGCGCCGAGATCGCCACCGACGCGGTAATCGATGCCTGGGCCGTGGCTTACCAGCAACTGGCCGACATTTTCATCGGCGCCGAAGAACAGCTTTACGAGGAAAACGCCACGGCGCCTGGCGGTTGGCGCGGTGCGCGGGCCTTCCGCGTGGCGCGTAAGGTCATCGAGAGCGCCGAGATCACCTCCTTCTATCTGGTCCCGGTCGATGGCGGCGCCCTGCTCGACTACCAGCCAGGCCAGTACATCGGCATGCGCCTGCTGCTGGACGGCGAAGAAGTACGCCGCAACTACTCGCTGTCGGCGCTGGCCAATGGCCGCGAGTACCGCATCAGCGTAAAGCGTGAAGCAGGCGGACGCGTTTCCAACCACCTGCATGACAATGTTCATGAAGGCGACGAGCTGGATCTGTTCCCGCCAGCCGGCGATTTCACCCTGAGCGAGTCGGACAAACCGTTGGCACTGATCACCGCCGGTGTCGGCATTACCCCGGCACTGGCCATGCTCGACGCGGCACGTCATTCGGGACGACCGATTCACTTTATCCACTGCGCACGCAGTGCCGATGTGCACGCATTCCGTGACTGGGTCGATGCGCATGCCGCCGAGCATCCGCAGATCCGCCATTACGTGTGCTACAGCGAACCGCGCGAGGATGACCAGGCCGACGCCAAGGGATTCCTCAGCCGCGAACTGCTGGAGCAGTGGCTGCCGTCCGAACGTGATCTGGACGCCTACTTCCTTGGCCCGAAACCCTTCATGGCTCAGGTCAAGCGTCACCTGCAGGCACTGGGCGTACCGGACGAGCAAAGCCGCTACGAATTCTTCGGTCCGGCTTCGGCGCTGGACAGCTGATCAACGAGGAGGTGAACCATGTATCCGCTCAATCTCCCACCCATGCAGATCCTGCATTTGTCCAGCCAGTTGCTTTGGGCCGGGCTCGTCCTGCTGCTCCTGGGCGTGCTGGCGGCCTATGGCCTGGAGAGGCATCTGAACGTACCGACGTTGGTGCTGGCACACAGCCTGACACTGATCGGTCCCAGCGTGCTGAAGATCGGCTACGTGCTGCGCCTGATCGCGCAGGAACGCCTGAAAGAGAGAGCAAGCGCTCATGCAATTGCTTGATCGTAAGCAGGCCCTGGCCATCGCGCCGCTCTGGCGTCTTGGCTTCCGGTCGTTCTTTCTCGCTGGCGCGCTGTTCGCCCTGTTTGCCGTCGCCCTCTGGGCGGCGGCGCTGCACGGGCTGACGAGCCCCGCGGTGCCCGGTGGCATGCTGGCCTGGCATCGCCACGAGATGCCCTTCGGTTTCGGCCTGGCGATCATCGCCGGCTTCCTGCTCACTGCCGTACAGACCTGGACCGGGAGTCCGGGTCTCAGCGGCCGCCCCCTGATCGCTCTGTTCGGACTGTGGTTGGCCGCGCGCCTGGTGTGGTTCTTCCCCGTGCCGCTGGCACTGCTGGCAGTTCTGCAACTGGCCTTTATCGGCCTGTTCATTGCGCAGATGGCGCGCCAGCTGATTGCCGCGCGGCAACGCAACAACTACCCAATTCTGCTGGTGCTGAGCCTGCTCGCGCTGTGCCAGTCCCTCACCCTTGCCGGCCTAGTGCAGGGCGACGATGGCCTGCAACGCCGTGGCGCGCTGGCCGCGCTATGGCTGATCGCCGTAATGCTGAGCCTGATCGGTGGTCGCGTGATCCCCTTTTTCACCCAGCGCGGCCTGGGCCGGATCGAGGCCTTCGCTGCCCATCCCTGGCAGGATCGTTTGCTGCTGGTTTGTGGTGTGCTGGTCGCCGCGCTGTTCGCCAGCGGGCATAACCTGCGGCCCAGTTCCTGGCTGGCCGCGCCCTTCATCGTGCTGAGCGTGCTGCACGGCCTGCGCCTGTGGCGCTGGCACCTGCGCGGCGTCTGGCGCGTACCGCTGCTGTGGTCCCTGCACCTGGCCTACGCCTGGCTGTTGCTCGCCACGCTCGGCATGGCTGCGTGGCACCTGGGCTGGCTGACGCAATCCAGCTTGGCCAACCACGCGCTG
>NZ_DJSX01000102.1:0-30776 GCF_002439135.1 Pseudomonas sp. UBA6323
CGGCGCGATGTCGATGGCCGCCTACACCATCGTCATCTGGGCCATGACTCAGGCGCCGGTCGCACTGGTCTCTGCCTTGCGCGAGACCAGCGTGGTGTTCGCCGTATTGCTGGGCATGGTACTGCTCAAGGAAACGCTGCGACCGATTCGCCTGCTGGCCTGCATGGTGATCGCCGCTGGCGTGGTGGTGATGAAGCTGGCGTAAGGGTGCCGCCTGAAGCCCACCCGATAAGGACAGTAGGAGCGAGCTCTGCTCGCGAATCCAAGCACAAAAGCTTCGCGAGCAGAGCTCGCTCCTACCAACTCTCCAAACACAACACATAGCCAGAATTCGATCCGTGCATCGGCCCAATCTGACTACGCATTCCGTTCGGGAACCCGAGACACGGTTTGCAGTTCTGTTGATCAACGGGGGCTGAGCCGTCGAGTGTTTTTCCGTCATACGCCGCGGGCATGCTGGCTGGACTGACCGCCCGGACGCGATAGTTTTTTGCCGGCCAGACGGGCTTGCGGCACACTAGCGCCCTTCCCGAGCACCCGCTCGTTTAATTGCTCAAGAGTCCGTATGACCCGCTCCCCTTTCCGCCGCATGGCCTTCAGCGCGTTGCGCCGCCTGCTGTACCTCTGGGTACGCTCGGAAACCATCAACCAGTCTGCCTTCACTCTCAAGCTCGACCGCAGCAAGCCGGTGTTCTACGTGCTGCAGCAGCCGTCGGTGAGCGACCTGGCGGTGGTCGACCGCGAATGCACCAAGGCCGGCCTGCCACGCCCGGTACTGCCGGTGGCGGTCGGCGAGCACATGGAGCCGGCGGCGTTCTTCTACCTGACGCCGGAGCCGGACTGGTTCGGCCGCCAGGACAAGCGCGGCATCTCGCCGACCCTCGATCGCGTGGTCACTGCCCTCGGCCAGCATGCCGTGGACGACGCGCAGATCGTGCCGGTCAGCGTGTTCTGGGGGCAGTCGCCGGATCGCGAGACCAGCGCCTGGAAGCTGCTGTTCGCCGACAGCTGGGCCGTCACCGGGCGCCTGCGCCGGCTGGTCAGCATCCTGATTCTCGGACGCAAGACCCGCGTGCAGTTCTCCACGCCGATTCACCTGCGCGAGCTGGTCGAGCAGGACAAGGGCCAGGAGCGCACCCTGCGCATGGTGCACCGCATCCTGCGCGTGCACTTCCGCAACCAGAAGGCGGCGGTGATCGGCCCGGACGTGTCGCACCGGCGCAATCTGGTCAAGGGCCTGGTGCACGACCCGATGGTGCGCCAGGCGATTGCCGAGGAAGCCGAGCGCGAAAAGATCAGCCTGGAAAAAGCCGAAGCCCAGGCGTTGCGCTACGGCAACGAGATCGCCTCGGACTACACCTACACGGTGATTCGCTTCCTCGAGCTGGTGCTCTCCTGGTTCTGGAACAAGATCTACGACGGCATCAAGGTGCACAACGTCGAAGGCGTGCGCGACATCGCCCAGGGCCACGAGGTGATCTACGTGCCCTGCCACCGCAGCCACATCGACTACCTGCTGCTGTCCTACCTGCTGTTCCGCAACGGCCTGACGCCACCGCACATCGCCGCCGGCATCAACCTCAACATGCCGGTGATCGGCGGCCTGCTGCGCCGTGGCGGCGCCTTCTTCATGCGCCGCACCTTCAAGGGCAACCCGCTGTACACCGCGGTGTTCAACGAATACCTGCATACCCTGTTCAGCAAGGGTTTCCCGGTCGAGTACTTCGTCGAGGGCGGCCGTTCGCGCACCGGGCGCATGCTGCGGCCGAAGACCGGCATGCTGGCCATCACCCTGCGCAGCTTCTTGCGTAGCAACCGCCTGCCCATCGTCTTCGTGCCGGTGTACATCGGTTACGAGCGCGTGCTGGAGGGTCGTACCTACCTGGGCGAGCTGCGTGGCGCGAGCAAGAAGAAGGAGTCGATCTTCGACCTGTTCAAGGTGCTCGGCGCGCTCAAGCAGCGCTTCGGCCAGGTCTCGGTGAACTTCGGCGAACCGATCAAGCTGGCCGAATTTCTCGACCAGCAGCAGCCCGGCTGGCGCCAACAGGAGCTGGGTCCGCAGTACCGCCCGGCCTGGCTGAGCGACACCACCAACCGCCTGGGCGAGCGCGTGGCACGCCACCTCAACGAGGCGGCGTCGATCAACCCGGTCAATCTGGTGGCGCTGGCGCTGCTGTCCACCAGCAAGCTGGCCCTGGACGACCGCGCCCTGGCGCGTGTGCTCGACCTCTACCTGGCATTGCTGCGAGCAGTGCCCTACTCGCCGCACACCACCCTGCCCGACGGGGACGGCGCGGCGCTGATCGAGCACGTCAAGGGTATGGATCTGCTGGCCGAGCAGAAGGATGCATTGGGCAAGATTCTTTATCTGGACGAGCAGAATGCCGTCCTGATGACCTACTACCGCAACAACGTGCTGCACATCTTCGCCTTGCCGGCACTGCTGGCGAGCTTCTTCCAGAGCAGCGCGCGGATCAGCCGCGAGCAGATTCTGCGCTACGCCGGCGCGCTGTATCCGTACCTGCAGGCAGAACTGTTCATCCGCTGGGAGCAAAGTGAACTCGAAGGCGTGATCGACCAGTGGCTGGCGGCGTTCGTCGAGCAGGGCCTGCTCAAGGTCGAAGGCGACGTGTACGTGCGCCCAGCGCCCAGCTCGCGCCAGTTCGTGCTGCTGACCCTGCTGTCGCGCTCGGTGGCGCAGACCCTGCAGCGCTTCTACATGGCTATCGCCCTTTTGCTCAATGCTGGGCAGAACGCGATCAGCGCCGAGGAACTGGAGAACCTGTGCACGGTGATGGCCCAGCGCCTGTCGATCCTGCATGGCCTGAATGCGCCGGAGTTCTTCGACAAGAGCCTGTTCCGTAACTTCATCCAGAGCCTGCTGGACCAGGGCGTGCTGCGTCAGGACGAAGCCGGCAAGCTCAGCCATCATCCGCTGCTCAGCGAACTGGCCGAAGGCGCCGCCAAGCGCGTGCTGCCGGCCGAGATTCGCCTGTCGATCCGCCAGGTGGCGCTGGATCGCAACGAGGACGAGCCGGCAGCGCCTTGAAGCTCGCGTAGAGCCGTCCTGGCAGCCCCTTGTGGGCCGAACCCCTGCCGTGTTTCGTGGTCAGCACTAGGCCACAGACCGGCAGGAGGCCTTGGCCATGATCGATTCCCTGATGCTCAGCGCGACGCGCATCTCCACCCTGGCGGCCGGGCAGATATTGACAAACGCCAGCGGGTTCTTCTTCCGGCGCGACAACCGGCTGTTCCTGGTCACCAGTCGCCATGTGGCGCTCGACGAGCCCAGCGGTCATCGCCCTGACGCCCTGCAGATCGAGCTGCACACCGACCCCGGTAACCTGGCCAGCACGGCGAATTTCACCATCGCCCTGTACGACGGCGAGCGGCGCCTGTGGCGCCAGGGCATCGATGGTGCCGGCGAGATCGACGTGGCGGTGATTGAGCTGGACCGTTCCGCGTTACCGCCGGGCAGCGTTTACCAGGCCTTCAGTGAGCAGCACCTGCTGCAGGCCGACGAGCATGTGGAAATCGGCTCTACCCTATTGGTGGTGGGCTTCCCGCTGGGCTTTCAGGACAACCTGCACCGCATGCCGGTGGCGCGCCATGCCGGCCTGGCCTCCTCCTTCGGCCTGCGCTTCCAGGGGCTCGGCTACTTCCTCACCGACGGCCGCACACACCGCGGCATCAGCGGCGCGCCGGTGGTCAAGCGCGCCACCGTCGATGGTGAGCTGCCCTGGCACCTGCTCGGCATCCACTCCACCCGCCTGCTCGGCGACCGCGACGAGGAACAGGACGAAGCCCTGGGCCTGAACTGCACCTGGTATGCCGATATCCTGATGACCTTGACGGATTGAACAGCCCCATGGCCAGGTGATCCGGGATTTTGAGACCGCTATAAAAGCATCGCGGCTGAAGCCGCTCCTACAGGGTTCGCCTGCACCGTAGGAGCGGCTTCAGCCGCGAAAGCTACAGCTCTTGGATGAACTCAATGATCACGTACCGTTGAGTAGCCCGTATGCAATCCGGGGAACCACTCAATGTCTAGTCGCGGCTAAAGCCCCTCCCACAGTTCCACGCGGGCTGGTGGGAGGGGCTTCAGCCGCGAAAGCTTCAGCTCTCGGATGACCTCGATGATCGCCTACGGTACGGATGGTGATCCAATAAAAAACCCGCCGTGCGCATCAAGCAGGGCGGGTTCCTTCACAGCGTTTTAAGCCTTACAGCGTCACCGGCTTCGGCTCGGGCTCGGCGGCCATTTCCACGTCCGGCGCCACTTCGATGTGCTGCAGTTCGAGGCGCTCGCTGCTCCACTGGCGAATGCGGTTGGTCAGCGCCAGGTCATCGTTCAGCTTCTGCCCGTAGGACGGAATGATGTCCTTCAGGCGCGCCTGCCACTCAGGGCTGGCGACCTGTTCGGCGAAGGCCTTCTCGATCAGGTGCAGCATGATCGGCGCAGCAGTGGAGGCACCCGGCGAGGCGCCCAGCAGCGCGCTGATACTGCCATCGGCGGAGGTCACCACCTCGGTTCCGAACTGCAGCACGCCGCCCTTCTCGGCATCCTTCTTGATGATCTGCACGCGCTGGCCGGCGGTGATCAGTTCCCAGTCGGCGTCCTGCGCCTCGGGGAAGTACTCGCGCAGCGAGGCCATGCGGTCTTCCTGGCTGAGCATCAGCTGGCCCATCAGGTAGGTGCTCAGCGACCAGTTATCCATGCCGGCGTTGACCATCGGCAGGAAGTTGTCGGTAGTCATGCTGCTGAACATATCAAGCAGCGAGCCATTCTTGAGGAACTTGGTGGAGAACGTGGCGAACGGGCCGAACAGCAGCACGTTCTCGCCGTCGATCACGCGGGTGTCCAGGTGCGGCACGGACATCGGCGGCGAACCGACAGACGCCTTGCCATAGACCTTGGCCAGGTGCTGGGCAACGAGGTCCGGGTTGCGCGTCATCAGGAACTGGCCACCAACCGGGAAGCCGGCGTAGCCATCGGCTTCTTCGATGCCGGACTTCTGCAACAGCTTGAGCGCGCCACCACCGGCGCCGATGAACACGAAGCGCGCATTGATGCTCTGCTCGGCGCCGCCCTTGGCCAGGTCGGCCACGGTCACACGCCAGGTGCCGTCGTCGTTGCGCTGCAGGTCGCGGACTTCATGCTCCAGGTGCAGGCTGGCCTGCTCCTTGCCGATCAGCGCGTCGATCAGCTGACGGGTGATTTCACCGAAGTTGACGTCGGTGCCAATGGCCATACGGGTCGCGGCAACCTTCTGCTGCGGGTCGCGGCCCTGCATGATCAGCGGTACCCACTGGGCGATCTGCGCATGATCCTCGGTGAACTCCATACCGCGGAACAGGTTGCTGTGCTGCATCGCCGCGTGGCGCTTGCGCAGGTATTCGACGTTGTCGTCGCCCCAGACGAAGCTCATGTGCGGGGTGATGTTGATGAAGCTCCTGGGCTTGCTCAGCACCTCGCGCTCGACCTGGGTGGCCCAGAACTGCTTGGAGATCTCGAACGACTCGTTGATCGCCACCGCCTTGCTGATGTCGATGCCACCGTCAGCGGTTTCCGGGGTGTAGTTCATCTCGCAGAACGCCGAGTGGCCGGTGCCGGCGTTGTTCCAGCCATTGGAGCTCTCGCCGGCAACGCGGTCGAGGCGCTCGTAGATTTCGATGCTCCAGTCCGGCTGCAGCTCGTGGAGGTAGGTGCCGAGGGTGGCGCTCATCACGCCAGCGCCGATCAGCAGCACGTCGACGGTTTTCTCGGGCTCGCGGGGTTTGGAGCAACCGATCACGCTGAGACAAAGCAGCGTCAGCAGGATTTTCTTCATGGGACAGTCCAGTATCGTCGCACGACGACAAGAGCCGTGCAGGCAAGGTTTCGGGCAGCGGCCGTTTGGGCCGCAGATGGGCGACAAGCCGCTGGGAGGAAGGGTGTTCCAGGCCTCTTGGCGGGCGTATTCCGATCGCGCCGCGGGCAAGAGCAATATGCGTGCCGCTGAAAGGACTCAACGGCGTTTTACTGGTCTGCAATGGCACTCACCGCGCGCCGCGGTGGCGAGTTGTCGCCACCGCGCGGCGTCAGGGGGTGTTCAGGTGGCGGGATTCCGCACGCTCAGGCCAGCAGCAGCGGCAACAGCAAGGCGGTGCCGATGCCCAGCAGACTCATCGCCAGGGCGGCGAAGGCGCCACACTCCTCGCCCTCCTGCAGAGCATGGGCGGTGCCGATGGCGTGGGCGTTGATGCCGTAGCTCAGGCCGCGGGCAGCCGGGTGCTCCACCCCGGCCCAGCGCAGCAACAGCGGCCCCATGGCCGTGCCGATCACCCCGGTGAGCATCACCATCACCGCGGCCAGCGACGCCACACCGCCGATCTGCTCGGCCACCGGCATGGCAATCGGCATGGTCACGAATTTCGGCGCCAGGCTCATCACCACGCTCCAATCGGCGCCCAGTGCCCAGCCGATGGCCAGGGTCAGCGCCACCGACAATACGCCGCCGGCGGTCAGGGTGATCAGCACCGGCCAGAACAACTGGCGGATGCGCTTGATGTTGTGTTGCAGCGGCACCGCCAGGGCTACGGTGGCCGGCCCCAGCAGCCAGGCGACGGGCTCGGCACCGGCGCGGTAGGTAGCGTAGTCGACCCCACACAGCAGCAGGGTGGTAACGATCAGCGTCACCGACACCAGCACCGGCTGCAGCACCAGCCAGCCGCTGCGGCGATAGAGCCAGGCAGCGATCAGAAAGGCGGCTAGGGTCAGGGCGATGGCGAACAGCGAGTGGTGAGTGAATTGCGTCATCACTTGCGCTCCTGACGGCGGATCAGTGCCTGCAGCAGCCAGCCGCAGAACGGCACGGTCACCAGCAACGACAGCACCAGCGCTGTGACAATCACCGGCAACTCGCCGAGCAACAGATCACTGCTGGTCATGATCCCCGAGGCCGGTACGGCCAGCAGCAGCGGCAAGTAAGGCAGCAAGCCGCCGGCGGCCTGCTGCAGCGGCTCCGGCACAGCACCGCGCCACATCAGCCAGAGCGAAAGCAATAGCAGGCCGATGATCGAGGCCGGCAACATCGGCAACAGCCAATGGTTCAGGGCCACGCCGAACAACTGCAGCACTACCAGCCAGAACAGGCCACGCACCATCATGATCTCGATTCCTCCTTTTGGCGCCCGCGACGGAACAGCGGGCGCGGCTCGATAACCGACCGACCATACAACACACTGAGCCCTTGCAGGCCCTTGATTGCTTCTTCCACCGATTTATCGGCGCGCACGGCGAAGGCGTCGAAGCCGCATTGGCGCATGTGCGCCAGCTGGTCGCGCAGTACATCGCCGACGGCGCGCAACTCGCCACGCCAACCCAGGCGGGTGCGCAGCAGGTAGGCCTGGCTGTAGCCGCGGCCATCTCGGAAACTGGGAAAGTCGATGGCGATCAGCGGCAGGCTGGAAAGAAATGGCTGCAGCGCTTCCGGCTCGTCGTCGACCTGCAGCAGCAGACCATCGGCACTCATCGCCCGGCCCTCCAGCACCTCCACGGGCTGCCGCTCACGCCAGGCTGCCAGTGGCAAGATCAGCGGCGCGTCCCCTTCAGCGTCGAGTTGCCAGGGATCGTCGTCAACGATGCAAGCCTGGCCCTCGACCAGACGGATCAGATTGTTCATGCCACCTCCTCGCGACTGTAGACGCGCGCCTTGAACGGCTCCAGGCCGATGCGCTGGAAGGTGTCGAGAAAGCCCTCGCCCTCCTCGCGATGCTCGACATAGGTATGCACGATGCGCTCGATCACCTCGGGCACCTGCTCGGCGGCGAACGATGGGCCGATCACCTTGCCCAGCGCCGCCTGCTGGCCCTGGCTGCCACCGAGGGTGAGCTGGTACCACTCGCTGCCGTTCTTGTCGACGCCGAGGATGCCGATGTTGCCGATGTGGTGATGGCCGCAGGCGTTCATGCAGCCCGAGATGTTCAGGCTCAGCTCGCCCAGGTCATGCAGGTAGTCGAGGTCATCGAAACGCTGCTGGATGGCCTGGGCGATGGGGATCGACTTGGCGTTGGCCAGGGCGCAGAAGTCGCCACCCGGGCAGGCGATGATGTCGGTCAGCAGCCCGGCGTTGGCGGTGCCCAGCCCCGCCGCTTGGGCCTCCCGCCATAGCGCGTAGAGGTCGGCCTTGCGAACATCGGGCAGCACCAGATTCTGTTCGTGAGCGACGCGAATCTCGCCGAAACCGTAGCGCTCGCTCCAGTCGGCCAGCGCCTCCATCTGCTCGGCCGTGACGTCACCGGGCGGCGCGCTGATGCCCGGCTTGGTCGACAACACCACGCTGACATAGCCCGCTACCTGATGCGCCATGACGTTGCGCGAGACCCAGCGAGCGAAGGCATGATCCCTCGTCAGTTGGGTGCCGAAGTCGAGATCCAGGCCGTCCTGCGCGGTGTAGGCCGGCTTGTGGAAAGACGCGGCGACGCGCTGATACTCGTCCTCGGTGAGGCGTGCCGGGCCGTCCTTGATTGGTTGACACTCGCGCTCCACCTCGGCAGCGAAGGCCTCGATGCCCAGCGCCTTGACCAGGATCTTGATGCGCGCCTTGTACTTGTTGTCGCGCCGGCCGTGGCGGTTGTACACGCGCAGGATGGCCTCGACGTAGGACAGGCAGTCCTGCCAGTGCAGGCCTTCACGCAGGGTCTGGGCGATGATCGGCGTGCGTCCCAGACCACCGCCGACCAGCACACGCAGGCGCAGCTCGCCGGCCTCGTCGCGATACAGCTGCAGGCCGATATCATGCACCTGGATCGCCGCGCGATCCTGCTCGGCGGCGCACAGGGCGATCTTGAACTTGCGCGGCAGAAAGAGGAATTCCGGGTTGACCGTCGACCACTGGCGCAGAATCTCGGCCAGTGGGCGTGGGTCGAGGTACTCGTCGGCAGCGACGCCGGCGAAAGCTTCGGTAGTGATATTGCGCACGCAGTTGCCGGAGGTCTGGATGGCATGCATGTCGTGCTCGGCCAGCCAGTCGAGAATGTCCGGCACGCGCTCCAGTTCGACCCAGTTGAACTGGATGTTCTGCCGCGTGGTGAAGTGGCCGTAACCGCGGTCGTACTCACGGGCGATATGCGCCAGCGCGCACATCTGCTTGGCCGACAGGGTGCCGTAGGGGATCGCCACACGCAGCATGTAGGCATGCTTTTGCAGGTACAGGCCGTTCTGCAGGCGCAGCGGCAGGAACTCTTCCTCGCTCAGCTCGTCGGCCAGGCGCCGCTGTACCTGGTCGCGAAACTGGGCAACGCGCTCGCGCACCAGCGCGCGGTCATAATCGTCGTATTGGTACATGCAGGCATGCCTCCTGATCACGGGGCGTCGACTATGCCTGCCAGGCGTGCACTGAAAACAGCGCCAGAAAAGCCTTAAAAAAGCGGATCAGATGGTACGGCAGCGACCACCACAGCCCGCTGATTGGCGCGGCGCGATGTCGCAGGGCGACCGCTGTTTCTCCAGCCACCAAAGATCCAGGCGCCAGAAATGGCAAGGCCTGGCGGCCTGTACGCCACTTTATCCTGCGCTCGGCGCAAGCATCTGATCCGCTTTTTTATCGAAAACCTGAGTCTGTTTCGCGATCAGTTGCCCTCGGATCATGGCGCCAGCCTGATAAACGCCTGATGAGGGCAACTAAATGACCGATCTGATCCCCGTGCGGAGCCTCGATACCGCCAAACCCATCCGCCTGACACCGGCCCAAGCCGGCGGCCCGATCCATACGCGCAGCTTCACCGGGCGCTTTCGCAACCTGCGCCTGCTCGGTGCCGGCCTGCTGTTTCTGCTGTTCTTCGGCACCGCCTGGATCGATTGGAACGGCCGCCAGGCCGTGCTCTGGGATCTGGAGAATCGCCAGTTCCATATCTTCGGCGCGACCTTCTGGCCACAGGATTTCATTCTGCTCTCGGCGATCCTGATCATCGCCGCCTTCGGCCTGTTCTTCATCACCGTGCTGGCGGGCCGCGTCTGGTGCGGCTACGCCTGCCCGCAGAGCGTATGGACCTGGGTCTTCATGCGTGTCGAGCAGATCACCGAAGGTGACCGCGGCCAGCGCATCAAGCTCGACGCTGCGCCCTGGTCGCTGCAGAAACTGGCTCGGCGCAGCGCCAAGCACGCGCTGTGGCTGGCGGTCAGCCTGGCCACTGCCCTGGCTTTCGTCGGCTACTTCACCCCGGTGCGCCAGCTGACGGTGGACCTGGCGACCGTCGAAGTCGGCGCCACCACGGCGTTCTGGGTGCTGTTCTTCACGGCTGCCACCTACATCAACGCCGGCTGGCTGCGGGAAAAGGTGTGCCGCGACATGTGCCCCTACTCACGCTTCCAGAGCGTGATGTTCGACAGCGATACGCTGGTCATCTCCTACGACGCCGCCCGTGGCGAAAACCGTGGCCCACGGCGCAAGGACGCCGACTACAAGGCCGAAGGCCTGGGCGACTGCATCGACTGCACGGTCTGCGTGCAGGTCTGCCCCACCGGCATCGACATCCGCGACGGCCTGCAACTGGAATGCATCGGCTGCGGCGCCTGCGTCGATGCCTGCGACAGCATCATGGACAAGCTCGGCTATGCCCGCGGCCTGGTGCGCTACAGCTCGGAGAACGAGCTGGCTGGCGGCAAGACGCACTGGTTGCGTCCACGCCTGATCGGCTATGCGGCGATGCTGACAGTGATGATCGGCGCCTTCGCCTGGGCGCTGGCCGAACGCCCGCTGATTTCCCTGGACGTGACCCGCGACCGTGGCCTGTTCCGTGAGAACTCGCTGGGCCAGATCGAGAACATCTACAGCCTGAAGATCATCAACAAGACCCAGCAACCGCGCAGCTATGCCATCGACCTGGTCGATGCCGGCGACTTCGAGCTGCACGGCCCGAGCACGCTGAACCTGGCACCTGGGGAGATTCGTGACCTGCCGGTAAGCGTCGCGCTGACGGCTTCGCACAACGCTGCCGGCCCGCAAACCCTGCATTTCGAGGTACGCGACCAGGCCGATGCGGGCAGCCGCGTCAGCACCAAGAGCACCTTCCTCGCGCCGCTGCGTTGAGTCGCAGAAAACCGTGCTGTTCACCTGACCAAAGGTGGACGCGATCAATCCCCTCTCCCCACAGGGAGAGGGGTGACGATTTACACGGAGATTCCTCTCCCCCGGGCCCTCGCCACGAGGCGTGCCCCCAATGAATGGGCGAGGGGAGCAAGCGTCGTAGCCCAGATGCAATCCGGGGCGACTCGAGATACGTTCCCCCTTCACGAGGCACTGCCATGTCTGCCGCTCAGCCCGTAAAGTGTTCACCCGTACCCTTTGCGGCGGTGAACCAGGACAGGATGAAACGCTACGAAAAATTTGCCGACGAGATCGCCGAGCTGATCCGTACCGGCGTGCTCGGCCCCGGCGAGAAGGTGCCCTCGGTGCGCCATGCCAGCCGCACCTATGGCGTCAGCCCCTCCACCGTGTTCCAGGCCTACTACCTGCTGGAGGATCGCGGCCTGATCCAGGCACGCGCGCGCTCCGGCTATTTCGTGCGCGAACACGCCAAACGCCCGCTGCACGAGCCTGAGCTGACCGCCCACGCCGCGCAGACCACCGAGGTCGACGTCAGCGAGCTGGTGTTCTCGGTACTCGCCTCGCTGAAGGACCCGCACACCGTGCCCTTCGGCTCGGCGTTCCCCAGCCCCGACCTGTTCCCGCTGCCGCGTCTGGCCAAGAGTATGGCGCACGCGCTGCGCATGCTCTCGCCGCACGAAATCATCGCCGACATGACCGCCGGCAACGCCGACCTGCGCCGGCAGATCGCCCTGCGCTACATGGTCAGTGGCGTGATGCTGCCGATGGAGGAACTGGTGATCAGCAACGGCGCCATGGAGGCGCTCAACCTCTGCCTGCAGTGCGTGACTCAACCAGGCGACCTGGTGGCCATCGAGTCACCCACCTTCTACGCCTGCCTGCAGGTGCTGGAGCGCCTGCAGCTCAAGGCGGTGGAAATCCCCGTACACCCGCGCGAAGGCATCGACCTGGGCGCCCTGTCCGATAGCCTCAAGCAACTGCCGATCAAGGCCTGCTGGTTCATGAGCAGCCTGCAGAACCCGCTCGGCGCAAGCATGAGCGAGACCAAGAAGCAGGCGCTGTACGACCTGCTGGTCGAACATCAGGTGCCGTTGATCGAAGACGACGTGTACGCCGAGCTGTACTTCGGCAGCCACCCACCCAAGCCGGTGAAGAGCTTCGACCGTGAGGGGCTGGTGATGCATTGCAGCTCCTTCTCCAAAAGCCTCGCGCCGGGCTATCGCATCGGCTGGGTGGCTGGCGGCCGCTATGCCGAGCAGATCGCCCGACTCAAGCTGATGACCACCATCTCCCCGTCGGTGCCAGCGCAGGCGGCACTGGCCGACTACCTGCAGCACGGCGGCTACGACCGCCACCTGCGCAAACTGCGCCACGCCCTGGAAATGCAGCAGAGCGCGATGCTCGCCTCCGCCGCCCGACACTTTCCCGCCAGCACGCGGGTCACAAGGCCTTCGGGCGGCTACTTCCTCTGGTTCGAGTTCCCCGAGCGCCTGGACTCGCTGCAACTGCTGCGCCTGGCGCTGGCCCAGGGCATCAGCCTGGCGCCGGGGCCGATCTTCTCCGCCAGCCAGGGCTTTCGCCACTGCGCGCGGTTGAACTACGGTCACCCATGGAACCCGCGCAACGAACAGGCCATGGAAGTGCTCGGGCGCCTGGTGGCGGGATTGCTCTGACGCCTGGTGCGTAAGGCGCACCCTACGGATGACCTGCGCCACCTACGTAGGGTGCGACATGCGCACCGACTGATTTAAAGCGTGCACATCCTACGCGCTCTACTTCCACCAGTACTCAACCTGTACACCGAAGTTGGAGCCATTACGCGCGCTGCCGAAGGCGCCGTTCTCGGACAGAGCCGAGCCATCGGCCAGCAGGTTGGCGGCCTGTTGCGCGGCGCGGTTCCAGCTGGCGTAGGTGTAGTACAGGCGGATTTCCGGACGTTCCCAGAAGCCAGGACCTGAGGGCGACCAAGTCGGCGCGATGGTGAACTTGGTCAGCTTTCGTGTACCACCGGGCGCCTCGACCTGATCGCGACCGATCTCGCCGACCAGTTTGAACTGCTCGGTGAAGGCGTAGCTGGTGCGGCCACCGATGGACAGCCAGTTCTGATCCGCGCCATCCGGACGCTTGTCCTTCTGATACACCAGTTGCACCTGGCCGCCGAGACGCGGAGTCATCTGGAAGTCAAAATACTCCACCAGGCGCCAGCTGCGGTTACTGCTGTCGAGAGTCGGATCACCGGTATAACCCAGGCCGGTACCTGGCCCTCGCCCGTATTGCAGGGCAACGGTGTTGACCCCGCCGAGAAAGCCCTGCTGCTTGTGCTGCGCACTTACCGCCCAGCCGCTGTTGGCATCGCTGCTGTCCGGTTTGTCGATATAGCTGACGCCCACCTCCAGCTCACCGCCCGGGTTGACCTGGAAGCCGCCGACGTTGAAATCGTGGCGGTTGATGTAGGGCTTCTGGTCGTAGTTGTCCTTGCGCGAGAACACGTAGCTGTACTTGAGATCGCCGATCTTCATCTCGTCGATGCCGAAACCGGTGGCGCTCTGGTTCCAGTAGTAGAAGTCGGAGATGTGGATGTCGTTACGCTTGTAGAAGCGCCGTCCGGCCCACAGCGACCCGCCGTTCAGCGCGGGCATGTTGCTCCACTCGGCGTACATCTGGTTCATCCGTGCGAAGCCGTAGTCGCCGGTGAACTTCGGGGTATGACCATACTGGTTGTAGAGCTGGGCCATGCCCTCGACACTGATCACCGAGCCGTCATCCAGGCGAAACAGGTCCTGCCGCAGATCCAGCTCGATGTACTGCTCGCACTCGTTACCCAGGCGATACTTGGACTGCGCACCCGGCAACTGGAAACACTGCTGCGTGCCGCCGGTATCGGCACCACCGATGCCGCTGCGCACGTAGCCGCTGAACTCGAGGGCCTGTGCTTGCGGAGTGGCCAAAGCCAGCGCCAGCAGACAGGGAACGCCAACAGAACAGGTGAGAGTTTGCTGTGTGGTCTTCATCGTTGCTCCTGATTGTTTTTATTGAGCGATGCTGCGGATAACCGCCGCAGCGACGGGGTTTCGTTGTCTCGAGGAGCTGTAGCCAGATGCCATGCGGGGGGTTATTGGGCAGCCCCCGGATTGCATCCGGGCTACACGGCTAACCGAGCTTGAACTGGGCCACCTTGTTATCAGTGGCCTGACGCTTTCCCGGGCGCAGACGCTCGCCGCTGGTGGCGTCGAACAACAGCACGCGCGTGGGATCGAACTGCAGGTCGAGGCTGCTGCCGGCCTGCGGTGCAGCGTCAGGCGCCAGGCGGCAGCACACCTTGGTCTGGTTGAGGCTGACGAACACCAGGGTGTCGGGGCCGGTTGGCTCGACCACCTCGACCTCAGCGCGCAGGCTCGGCAGCGCCGCAGCGGCGCCGGCCAGCTGGATCTGCTCGGGACGTACGCCGAGGATCAGCTCGCGCCCTTCCAGCTCCGCCGCCGCGCCAAGCGGCAGCTCGCAACGCGCCTGCCCGGAGTCGAGCAGGCCGAAGCACTGGCCATCACGCACCTGCGTGCGCAGCGGGATGAAGTTCATCGGCGGCGAACCGATGAAACTGGCCACGAACTGGTTGGCCGGGTCGTTGTAGATTTCCTGCGGGGTGCCGAATTGCTGGATAATGCCGTCCTTCATCACCGCCACCTTGTCGCCCAGGGTCATAGCCTCGATCTGGTCGTGGGTGACGTACACCGTGGTGGTCTTCAGGCGCTGGTGCATCAGCTTGATTTCAGTGCGCATCTCCACGCGCAGCTTGGCGTCGAGGTTCGACAGCGGTTCGTCGAACAGGTAGATCTTCGGCCGCCGCGCCAGCGCCCGGCCCATGGCCACGCGCTGCTGCTGGCCGCCGGACAGCTGGCCGGGCTTGCGCCCCAGCAGGTGCTCGATCTGCAGCAGCTTGGCCACGCGCGCCACCTCGGCCTCGATCTCGGCAGGCGGCAGCTTGCGCATCTTCAGGCCGAAGGCGATGTTGTCGCGCACGTTCATGGTCGGATACAGCGCATAGGACTGGAACACCATGGCGATGTCGCGATCCTTCGGGCTCATGCCGCTGATGTCGGCGCCGTCGACCAGAATCGACCCACCGCTGATGTCTTCCAGGCCGGCGATGCAGTTCATCAGGGTGGATTTGCCGCAGCCGGAGGGGCCGACCAGGATCAGGAACTCGCCGGAGTCGATGGCCAGTTCGATGTTCTTCAGGGTGTCCGCCAGGCCGCTGCCGTAGGATTTGTTGACGTTGCGCAGTTCGAGGGTAGCCATTTCATTTCTCCACTTTGAAAGCGTCGCGAGCGAAGGTCAGGCAAGGCGGAGTCAGGCGAGGAAGCGGAGTTTAGGCCGCTAAATGAGCATTAATCGCATTGCTCGCCCATACGGGCCGCCCTAAAGGGCGTTAGCCGCAAGCGGCTTCCGAGCCTGAATCCAACGCAGCATGACCGAGCGCAGTAGCTTTCAACCTTTAACGGCGCCGGCCGTCAGGCCGCGCAGGAAGTACTTACCGGCCAGGACGTAGACCAGCAGGGTGGGCAGGCCGGCGATCATCGCCGCGGCCATGTCGACGTTGTATTCCTTGGCTCCGGTGCTGGTGTTGACCAGGTTGTTCAGCGCCACGGTGATCGGCTGGGTATCGCCGCTGGCGAACACCACGCCGAAGAGGAAGTCGTTCCAGATCTGGGTGAACTGCCAGATCAGGCAGACCATGATGGTCGGCACCGACATCGGCAGCAGGATGCGTCCGAAGATGGTGAAGAAGCCGGCGCCATCCAGGCGCGCGGCCCGCACCAGCGTCTCGGGAATGCTCACGTAGAAGTTGCGGAAGAACAGCGTGGTGAAGGCCAGACCATAAACCACGTGCACCAGCACCAGGCCTTCGGTGGTATTGGCCAGGCCGAGCTGGCCGAGGGTGAAGGACGCCGGCAACAGGATCACCTGGAACGGCAGGAAGCAGCCGAACAGCAGCAGGCCGAAGAACAGCTGCGAACCGCGAAAGCGCCACATGGCCAGCACATAACCGTTCAGCGCGCCGAGCAGCGTGGAGATCAGTACCGCCGGGATGGTGATCTTCACCGAGTTCCAGAAGTAGCCGCCGACACCGTCCCAGGCCTTGAGCCAGCCGATGACCGTGAGTACGTCGGGCCAGGACAGCAGGTTGCCAGTGCGAATATCGTCCGGTGTCTTGAAGCTGGTCAGCAGCATCACCAGCAGCGGCACCAGATACACCGCGCAGGCCAGGATCAGGGTGGCGTGGATGGCCAGGCGGCTGAGGCTGAAGGCTCTCACCCGGGATACGGAGCGCGGCGCCAGGCGCGCATCGAGCACGGAATCAGTCATGGCGTTTGCCTCGCAGTTCGGAATACAGATACGGCACCAGAATCGCCAGCACCGCGCCGAGCATCAGCATCGCGCTGGCGGCGCCAAGGCCCATCTGGCCGCGGGTAAAGGTGTGGGCGTACATGAACATCGCCGGCAGGTCGGAGGCGTAGCCGGGGCCGCCGGCGGTCATCGAGGCGACCAGGTCGAAGCTCTTGATGGCGATATGAGCGAGGATCATCAGCGCGCTGAAGAACACCGGGCCCAGGCTCGGCAGGACGATGCGCAGGTAGATGCTCGGCAGGCTGGCACCGTCGACCTGGGCCGCGCGGATGATCGACTGATCGACCCCGCGCAGGCCGGCGAGGAACAGCGCCATGACGAACCCCGAGGACTGCCACACGGCGGCCATCACCAGGCAGTAGACGACACGATCCGGGTCCACCAGCCAATCGAAGCGAAAGCCCTCCCAGCCCCAGTCGCGCAGCAATTTGTCCAGGCCCAGGCCGGGGTTGAGCAGCCACTTCCAGGCGGTGCCGGTGACGATCATCGACAGCGCCATGGGGTAGAGAAAGATGGTGCGGATAAAGCCTTCGCGGCGGATGCGCTGGTCCAGCAACACCGCCAGCAGCACGCCGATGGCCAGGCTGATGGCGATGAACAGCCCGCCGAAGACCAGCAGGTTCTGGCTCGCCACCCACCAGCGGTCGTTGTCCCACAGACGCGCGTATTGCTGCAGCCCGACGAAGTTGTAGCTGGGCATGAAGCGCGAGTTGGTGAACGACAGCAGGAAGGTCCAGCCGATGTAGCCGTAGAAGCCCACCAGCACGATGACCATACTCGGCGCCAGCACCAGCTTGGGCAGCCAGCGCTGCAGGGCATCCAGGGGTGAGGCTTTGGCAGTGACTGCATTCGAAGTCATGGATCACTCCGTCGTTGCGGATTGCGCCGCTGCCATTCCCTACCGTAGGGAAACGCGGCGCGGCCGATCCCGTGACGCATGCATGGACACATGCGCCTGGGATAGAAGGCTTGAAAGCGGCGGGTTACACCCGCCCTAGGGCAGGGCCGCCTAGGCGGCCCGCAGGCTCATTGCACCGCCTGGATCGCCGCCGCCAGTTGCTGGGCGGCGCGCTTGGGGTCGGCCTTGGGGTCGTTGAAGAAGTTGGTCACCACGTCGAACACCGCGCCCTGCACGTAGCTGGAGGCGGCCATGCCGTGGGCCAGGCTCGGCTGCAGGCCGCCATCGGCAGCGGCCTCCTTGAAGTCGGCCATGGATTTCTGCGCACAGGCGTCGAAGCTGCTCATGTCCTGGTCCATGCGCACCGGGATCGAGCCCTTGTTCTGGTTGAAGAACTCCTGGAACTCGTTGCCCATCACCGTGCGCGCCAGATCTTCCTGAGCCTTGCGATTGTCGGCGTTGGTCAGTTTGAACATGGCCAGCGAGTCGATATTGAAGGCGAAGCTGCCCTGGGTACCCGGGAACGCCAGGCACTCGTAGTCCTTGCCGGCGACCTTGCCGGCTGCGGTCCACTCGCTCTTGGCCCAGTCGCCCATGATCTGCATGCCGGCCTTGCCGTCGATCACCAGGCCGGTGGCGCTGTTCCAGTCGCGCCCGGCGGCGTCGGCGTCGATGTAGCCACGCAGCTTCTGCAGGGCAGCGAACACTTCGACCATCTTGTCGCCGGTCAGGGTGTCGCGATCCAGCTCGACGAAGGCCTTGCGAAAACCCTCGGGGCCGAGAATGCTGAAGGCCAGGTCCTCGAACACCGTACCGTCCTGCCAGGGCTGGCCGCCATGGGCGATGGCGATGAAGCCGGCCGCCTTGAGCTGGTCGGCAGCAGCGAAGAATTCGTCGAGGGTGGTCGGCGGTGTGGCGCCAGCCTTCTCGAATACTTGCGGGTTGATCCACAACCAGTTGACCCGATGCACGTTGACCGGCACCGCCACGTAGTCGCCCTGGTACTTCATCACCTCGATCACCTGCGGTGGCAGCAGGTCATCCCACTTCTGCTCGGTAGCGACGTCGTTGAGGTCGGCAAGCAGGCCCAGCTCGCCCCACTCCTGAATATCCGGCCCCTTGATCTGCGCCGCGGCGGGCGGATTGCCGGATACCGCGCGGGTCTTCAGCACGGTCATGGCCGCTTCACCACCACCTCCGGCAACGGCGAAATCCTTCCATTTGTGGCCCTGGGCTTCGACCAGTTTCTGCAGGGTATCGGCGGCGCGCTTTTCACCACCCGAGGTCCACCAGTGCAGCACTTCGACTTCACCGGCAGTAGCGGAAAGGGGCAACAGGACCGCGAGGGAGATGGCACAGGACAGGCGAGAGATCGCTTTCATGGGATGAGACACCTTGTTGTTGTTATTCGCGAGCAAGTCGTGGTGCTTGCATTGCGAACGAGTCTACCCAGGCCCCACTGCGGCGGGGGTAACAAAGGGTATTGGATGGTCACCGGGCTGTTACAAAGCGGCCCAGGCAGGTTACATGAGGCACCGCGCGGCGGATTCTGCGGTCCAGCGCGAGGGCTCATGGGCGGAAATTCAACGGGATTGGCGCGGTAGCCAGAGGGTGACACGCAGCCCTCCATCTCGCAGATTACGCAGGCTCAGTTCGCCGCCATGGCTGTGCGCCAGGTTGCGTGCGATGCCGAGTCCCATGCCGTAGCCCTGCTGCTGGCTGGCCAGGCGAAAGTGCGGCTCGAACACCTGCTCGAGCTTCTGCTCGGGCACACCCGGGCCCTCATCATCGACATGCAGGACGAAGGCTTCGTCATCGTCCTCGATATGCAGATGCGCGCGCTCGCCATACTTCAGGGCATTGTCCAGTAGGTTGCCGATACAACGACGCAAGGCCAGCGGCTTGCCCGGATAGACAGCCCGTGCAGCACCATCGAGGGTCACCCGTCCCGTGCCGAGATAGGGCTCGATCAGCCCATGCAGCAGATGATTGAGGTCGACCGGCTCGATGTTCTCGTGGATGTCGGTGTCCTTAACGCATTGCAGTGCGCCCTTGACCAGCAGCTCCAGGTCGTCCAGGTCGCGTCCGAACTTGCTCTGCAGGCTCTCGTCGTCGAGCAGTTCGACGCGCAGGCGCAGGCGCGTGATCGGCGTGCGCAGGTCATGGGAAATGGCGCTGAACAGCTGGCTGCGCTCGGTGAGGTAACGGCTGATGCGCTCGCGCATGGCGTTGAAGGCACGCGCCACCTCCACCACCTCGCGGCCACCGCCTTCGGCTACCGGCTCCACCTCCGCCCCCAGCGACAGGTGCCGCGCAGTGCGCGCCAGGCGCTTGAGTGGGCGACTCTGCAGGTGCACCAGCAAGCCGATGAATACCAGCAGGAAAACACTGGTCAGGAGGATGAACCACAGCTGCTGGGAGGGCAGGAAGGGTTCCTCCAGGTTGGTGTAGGGCTCGGGCAGCAGCGAGGCGATGTACAGCCATTCCCCCGGGGCCAGCTGGATCTGCGTCACTAGCACCGGCGGGTTGAGCGGCTCCAGGGTCAGCGCATAGTGCGCCCAGGATCGCGGCAACTCGTCGAGCTTCAGGCCGCCGTTGAAGATCAGCAGATCATCCGGCCGGACGAAGGTCACCGAGATGTCGGCAGCGCTGCCCAGTGCCTGACGCAGCACCTCGGTCACCGTCTCGGTCACCGCCTGCTTGCGCGGCGTGGGCGGTAGCAGCTTCATCTGCAACGGGCGATCGTTGAGGCTGACCACGAAGCGCGTGCCGCCCATGCTGCGCAACTGGTCGAGCACCAGCGGCCGGTAATTCACCGGCAGGGAACGGAAGTAACGCACGCTGGCCGACATCGAGTGAGCCAGGCTGCGCGCCGTGGTCACCAGGCCTTCGAGTTGGGTGGCACGCAACTGCGACAACCAGATGGCGCTGGACAGCGTCTGCGCCGCGAGTATCGCCAACAGGGTGAGCAACAGCATGCGTCCGAGCAGCGAGCGCGGCAGCGGCAACCAGCGCCTTGGCTCAACGGCCATCGCCGGCCTGCACGCTGACGGTCGCTGCCAGTTGATAGCCGCTGCCACGCACGGTACGGATCAGCCGCGGCGGCTTGTCGGTATCACGCAGGCGCTGGCGCAGGCGGCTCACCGCCATGTCGACGATGCGCTCCAGCGGCATCACCTCGCGGCCACGGGTGGCGTTGCCGATGGTGTCGCGGTCGAGGATCTGCTGCGGATGGTCGAGAAACAGCTTGAGCAGGGCGAAGTCGGCACCGGAGAGGATCACCTCCTCGCCATCGCGGTGGAACAGGCGGTGGCTGACCATGTCCAGGCGCCAGTCATCGAATGCCAGCACCTCGCCGCTGCGCTCCTGAGTGAATTGCGCCCGCCGCAGCAGCGCCTTGATTCGTGCCAGCAGCTCGCGCGGGCTGAACGGCTTGCCGAGGTAGTCGTCGGCACCCAGCTCCAGGCCGATCACCCGGTCGGCCTCGTCGGAGCTGGCGGTGAGCATGATGATCGGCACCTGGGCAAAGCGCTGGTGTTCGCGCACCCAGCGGCACAGGCTGAAGCCGTCCTCGTCGGGCAACATCACATCGAGAATCACCAGGTCGGCCGACTCCGCACACAGGCCTTGGCGAAAGGCGCCACCGTCGGCGACGGCGCGCACCTGAAAGCCGACGCGGCTCAGGTAGGTCTCGAGCAGTTCACGTATTTCCTGGTCGTCATCGACCAGCAGAATCGACTTGCCGGGCTGGCTCATGGTCCGCCGTCCTTGTTGTATTCATGCCGCAATGCAGGCCTGGTCGGTGCAGGTTCTAACCGGCCTCGACCCTCTGTTGCAAGGCCACGCCCGCGCCGGTCAGACCGGGATATTCGGCCGTCACCAGCCACACCGGGATGCCGTCAAAGTAATCGCTCATGCGGCCCTTGTCGCTGAAGCTCTTGGCAAAACCGCTGGTGAGAAAACGCTCGGCAAAACGTGGTACCACGCCGCCGACGATGTAGACCCCGCCACGCGCGCCCAGCGTCAGCACATTGTTGCCGGCCACGCGCCCGAGCCAGCAACTGAACTGCTCCAGTACCTCGGCGGCGACGGGCTCGCCCGCCAGGCCGGCAGTCGTGATCGCAGCCGGCGTATCGTGTTGCAGTGGCTGGCCGTCCAGCTCGCAGATGGCGCGGTATAGCGCCAGCAAGCCATTGCCGCTTAGCACGTCTTCGGCCCTTACGTGTCCCAGTTGCCGATGGATTATCTGCCACAGCTCGGCTTCTCGCGGGCTGCCAATGGGCAGGTCGACGTGCCCGCCCTCCCCCGGCAACACCAGCCAGCGGCCGTCGGCCTGCTCCAGCAGCGTACCGACGCCCAGACCGGTACCGGCGCCAATCACCAGCACCGGCCGCTCTGCCTGCGCCTGGCCCTCGCACACCGGTATCCGCTCGTGCTCGGCCAGGCGGGTCATGCCCAGCGACATGGCGAAGAAATCGTTGATCATCAGCAGCTCGTCGACCTGCAACGCTTCGCAGAAGGCGGCACGATCGATACGCCAATGATTGTTGGTGAAACGAAACAGATCACCGCTGACCGGGCCGGCGCAGGCCAGACACACCGAGCCTATCGCCCCCAGCGGCAGGCCCTGGGCCTGCAGATAGGCCATGATGGCCTGCTCCGGCCCGGGAAAATCGGCGGTCGCCAGGACCTGTACCGCCTCCAGATGATCGTCACGCCACAGGGCGAAGCGTGCGTTGGTTCCACCGATGTCGCCGACCAGCGCCAGTTTCACGTGAATGCCTCCATGACGAGGACGCATCGCGCACGGGCTATCTCGGAAGCGTGAGGGGGCATGCTATCGACTCCAAATCGGATTATTTTTGTAGTTCATACAACGCGCATCACAGTAATCCCGAAAATTACGCCGATCAACCTGGCCAAAGTAGTAATAACAACAATATTCGACAGAGAACCATGGCGGCGTGAATCGCGCCGAAGATGGCGCATCCTACCTTCGGCATGATCCCGGACAATAGTTGCAAGCCCCCTGCGGCCTAGACTCGGGCCTTCCCGAGTTCGCATGGAGAGCTGCAGCATGTCACCCGATATCGTCATCGTCGGCGCAGGCCCGGCCGGTCTTTGCCTGGCTCGTGCCCTATCCGGAAAGGGTCTGTCCATTGTCGTGCTGGAGCGACAGGCCGAGCAGGCGTTGGCCGAACCTGCCTTCGACGGCCGCGAAATCGCCCTCACCCACGGCTCGCAAGCCCTGCTCGAACGCCTCGGCCTGTGGGCACGCCTGCCTAGCGAAGACGTTGCCGTGCTGCGCGATGCCCAGGTGTTCAACGGGCCCTCGCTGTTCGCCCTGAAGATACGCGCCGAACAGGCCGGCGCCGAGCGACTCGGCCATTTGGTGGCCAACCAGGCCATTCGCCGCGCGGCTTATCAGGCGGTAAGCGAATGCGCCGATGTGCAATTGCTGTGTGAAACCAGCGTACGTGCCATCGAGCAGAGCCAGAACGAGGTGAAGCTGGTGCTGCAGGACGGCCAGGTGTTGCAACCACGCCTGCTGGTCGCCGCCGACAGCCGCTTCTCCGAGACCCGCCGCCAGCTCGGTATCGGCGCGCAACTCAAGGACTTCGGCAAGACCATGCTGGTGTGCCGCATGCAGCACGAACAGGACCATCACCAGGTAGCCTGGGAATGGTTCGGCTATGGCCAGACCCTGGCCCTGCTACCGCTCAATGGCCGGCAATCGTCGATGGTGCTGACCCTGCCGCCGCGCGAAATAGAACGTCTGCAGAAACTGGACGAAGCGATTTTCACCCGCGAGATGGAAAAGCGCTTCGACCGTCGCCTGGGCGCCATGCAACTGGTCAGCAGCCGCCACGCCTATCCGCTGGTAGGCGTCTACGCACGGCGCATGGTCGGCAACCGCTGCGCCCTGCTCGGCGATGCCGCCGTGGGTATGCACCCGGTCACCGCGCACGGCTTCAACTTCGGCCTGATCGGCGTACAACTGCTCAGCGACGCGCTGCTCGACGCACATGGCAAACGCCAGGACATCGGTGCGACTGCGCCACTGGCGCGCTACGAGCGCCAGCTGCGCCTGGCCACCTGGCCGTTGTACCAGGCCACCAACCTGCTGGTGGAGCTGTACACCAACGATCGCCTGCCCGCTCGCCTGCTACGCGGCGCAGGTCTGCGCGTGGCTCAGGGCCTGCTGCCGCTGAAGAAGGGCATCGCCCGGCACCTGACCGCCCGCGCCTGACGCCCTAGGGAGCGTGCGCCGAAGTCGGTTCGCGCCCCCATTCGCAGAATCTGATACGCATCAGACAGCAGTTTCTGAGTCTGTTTTGTTTCTTCCCACCTCCCTACAGTTTCGTCACTCGCGCGGCTGCGCCCGCATCTGTATGGAAGGTTACTGCGATGCAATCTGCTGCTCCTCTCCCGGCCTACAACTACAAGGTCGTCCGCCAGTTCACCCTGATGACCATCGTCTGGGGCGTCGTGGGCATGTGCACCGGCGTGCTCATTGCCGCCCAGCTGGTCTGGCCGGAACTCAACTTCGACACGCCCTGGCTGAGCTTCGGCCGCCTGCGCCCACTGCACACCAACCTGGTGGTGTTCGGTTTCGCCGGTAGCGCACAGTTCGCCGCCAGCTACTACGCGGTGCAGCGCACCTGCCAGACGCGCCTGTTCTCCGACACCCTGGCCGCCTTCACCTTCTGGGGTTGGTAGGCAACCATCCTGATCATGCTGGTGACCCTGCCCATGGGCCTGACCACCACCAAGGAATACGCCGAGATCGAATTCACCGGCGCGGTGTGGATGGCCATCGTCTGGGTCGCCTACGGCATCGTCTTCTTCACCACGCTGACACAGCGCAAGACGCGCCATATCTATGTCGGCAACTGGTTCTTCGGAGCCTTCATCCTGGTCATCGCCATGCTGCACATCGTCAACCACCTGTCGGTGCCGGTGAGCTGGTTCAAGTCCTACTCGATCTATTCGGGTGCCACCGACGCCATGGTGCAGTGGTGGTACGGGCACAACGCGGTGGGTTTCTTCCTCACCACTGGTTTCCTAGGGATGATGTATTACTTCGTGCCCAAGCAAGTGGATCGACCGGTGTACTCCTACCGCCTGTCCATCGTGCACTTCTGGGCACTGATCACCCTGTACATCTGGGCCGGGCCACACCACCTGCACTACACAGCCCTGCCTGACTGGGCGCAGAGCCTGGGCATGGTGATGTCGATCATCCTCCTGGCGCCGAGCTGGGGCGGCATGGTCAACGGCATGATGACGCTGTCCGGCGCCTGGCATAAGCTGCGCACCGATCCGATCCTGCGCTTTCTGGTGGTCTCACTGGCGTTCTACGGCATGTCGACCTTCGAAGGCCCGATGATGACGATCAAGACGGTCAATGCCCTGTCCCACTACACCGACTGGACCATCGGCCACGTCCATGCCGGAGCGCTGGGCTGGGTGGCGATGATCACCTTCGGCTCGCTCTACCACCTGATCCCGAAAGTCTTCGGCCGCGACGGCATGTACAGCACCGGCATGATCAACGCGCATTTCTGGCTGGCGACCATCGGCACCGTGCTCTACATCGCCTCGATGTGGGTCAACGGCATCACCCAGGGCCTCATGTGGCGTGCGGTGAACGAAGACGGCACCCTCACCTACTCCTTCGTCGAGGCGCTGGAAGCCAGCCACCCTGGCTTCGTGGTCCGCCTGGTCGGCGGCCTGTGCTTCCTCACCGGTATGCTGCTGATGGCGCTCAACACCTGGCTGACCCTACGCCGCCCAGCCACCGAACCGCACGCTGCCAGAGAGGCCGCTCATGCCGGCTGAAGCCTGGTGGATGATCGCCCTGGCCGTGTTCTTCGTCGGCGTACAGCTAAGCCTGGGCCGCGGCAGCCAGCGTGACCTCGACGAGGCCACCATGCTGCCATTCGCCGACGATCCCGCCGTGGCGCGCCGCGTCGAGCGCGACACCGGGCGCAGCACCAGTGGCTGCGCCTGCCCCGGCACCTGCGATGGACGTTGCGAGCATCAGGGGCAACAGACGTTCTGAGGGATCACACCCACTGATCGTTACGCTTGCGACGCACGCGCAGCATGGTCGGCAGGATCAGGCCGAGCAGCAGCCCGGCGCCGGCGATGCTGCCGCCATAGGCCATGTAGCGCATCAGCGCCTGTTGTTGCTCGTTGCCCAACTGCGCCTGGGCATCACGCAGTTGCGAGCGGGTGGTGGTCAACTCGGCATCCAGCGCACCGCGGGCGGCCTGCAGCTCGTCGATCAGCGTCTTGCGCGAATCCATGGTTTCCTGCATGCCCTGCACGCGGACCTTCCAGGCATCGTCGATGCCCTTGAGCTCGGCGCTGAGGTCAGCGACCTTCTGCTCCAGTTGCGGCAGGCGCTCGGCCTGGCCGGGCACCGACTGCAGGTCGCGACTGGGGATCCAGACCGTGTTGCCGCTTTCGCTGCGTACCTGGCTGTAGTCGCCCTGAGTACGCACCAGCTCCACTTTCTCCCCGGAGGTCAGGGTGCCAACGATGCGATAGCCATCGGTGGGGCCGCTGCGCACATAGGTGTTGAGGCTGTCGCTGACCCAGCGCTGGTTGCCAGTCGCTTCTTCGGCCAGGGCCGGTTGTGCGCCGCCGAGCAGGCCGCCGAGCAGCAGGCAGGCACCGAGGATACGGGGTTGGAGTGGAGCATGACGAGATAAAAACATGGGGCGATCTTCACGTGGCAGACAGACGAACCCGGCGAACGGGATGAACGTGCCAGCCACGCGCTCAAAAACTCAAGCATGATCCAGACAGAATCCGCGACGAAGCGCCACGCTAGCGGCCAATAGCCATCTACTCCTGCCGGTACGGGCCGACAGCAGACAGACATTGCACCGTTGCTTCGAGTTCATTCGAAGCGGGCGATGGGGGATGGACGGAACGCCGGCTCAGGCGTTGTGTTGCTGCACGAAGGCGCAAAAATCCGCTAGTGGCATCGGCCGACCGAACAGGTAGCCCTGGTAGCGAAAACAGCCGTTATCCGCCAGAAAGCGCCGCTGCGCCTCGGTTTCCACGCCTTCGGCTATCACTGTCATGCCCATGCTCCGGCCCAGGGCGATCACGGTGCGCACGATGGTTTCGCTGTTGGCGTCGGTGAGCACGTCACAGATGAAGGAGCGGTCGATCTTCAGCTTACTCAAAGGCAAACGCTTGAGGTGGCTGAGCGAGGAAAAACCGGTGCCGAAATCATCCAGGGAGAAGCGCACCCCCTGCTCGACCAGCGCGGTCATCTTGCGGGTCAGGTCTTCCATGTCGCGGACGATCAGCGTCTCCGTCAGCTCCAGTTCCAGGCGCTGGGCATCGATGCCGTGGCGCTCGATCAGGCCGAGTATCTCGGCAACGAAACTGGCCTGGCCGAACTGTTTCTGGCTGATGTTCACCGCCAGGCTCAGGTCGCGAAACAGCGGATCATCCTGCCACTGCCGCAGGCGTGCGGCCGTCTGCTCCAGCACCCATTGGCCGATGGGGATGATCAGGCCGGTGTTCTCGGCGTGGTCGATGAACTCGCCGGGAGCCAGCAGCCCGCGTTGCGGGTGCTGCCAGCGAATCAGCAACTCGGCGCCCGTCACGCGGCCGCTGTCATCGAGTTGCGGCTGGTAATACAGCACGAACTGCTGCTCACGCACCGCTGCACGCAGGTCGCGATCCAGCTCCGAGCGCTCGGCCGTGTCGGTTTGCAGGATATGCAGCAGCACGAAGAATAGCCCCATGGCCACCAGCCCCTGCAACCAAGAGCCGATCAGCCGCACGTCGTCCGGCAACGCATAGAGGTCGGTGGGCCGCCAGTTGGAAGCTGCCAGGGCGACGAACAGCAGCAGGCTGAGCAGGGAGACGCCGTAGCGCAGCCTTAGCGGCTCGTCGCGAAAGGCCATCAACGCGCCCACCGCGACCGGAAGCAGATACAGATGTGTGGCCCGCGGCGCCACGAGCGTAGGCGGGTCGAGCAGCAGCGTCGAGGCGACGACGATCAGGATCAGCGCCCCGAACAGGATCAGGTTGGCCGCACGGGCACGGTTGCGCAGGGTCAGCGCGAACACGGCGAGGCCACTGAGGACGATGACGATGTCCATGGCCACGATGGCCCAGTAGCCGCGGGACGCGAAGAACAGCCCCCACAGTACGCCCATCACCACCATTACCATGCTCGCCAGCATGCGCATGCGGCGCTCGCGCAGCTGTCCGACCAAGGCCAGATCTGCTGCATGCCAGAGTTGGCGAACGCGTTTGCCGAAGGTCGAGAGTGCTGGCATGGAAAAATCCTTGTCCGTTCTCTCTCATTCTCGAAGACGGCTGGCCAAATGCAAGCCGCTTCAATGTCGCCAATGCGCGTCGCTGGCCAGCCGCTCGGCAATGAAATCCAGCAGCAGACGCATGGCCGGCAGCATCTGCCTGCGCGTGCCGTACAGCGCATGGATACCCAGCTGCGGCGGCTGGTAATCCGCCAACAGATGCACCAGGCGACCTTCGCGCAACAACGCATCCACCGAATAGAGCGGCTGCAGACTGATGCCGGCACCCGCCAGGGTGGCCTCCAGCAGCACCATCGATTCGTTGGCGCTGAGGCTGCCGGACACCGAAACCGCGCAGGCCTCGCCCTGGTGCTCGAACTCCCACAGGCTGCGACCGAAGTAGGCGTAGGCCAGGCAGTTGTGCCGGGCCAGATCCTCCGGGCGCTGCGGTGTGCCGTGCCGCGCCAGATAATCCGGGCTGGCGCAAACCACCGAGCGACACACGGCCAGACGCCGGGCGATCAGATTCGGGTCGAGCTGGTTGGTGATGCGCAGTGCCAGGTCGATACGGGCCTCCACCAGGTTGACCGCCTCGCTGCCCACCAGCAGGTCGACGCTGACCTGCGGGTAGCGCTGGGTGAAGTCGTTCAATGCATACACCAACCAGGCCTGGGCGAAGGACTGGCTGCAGGTGATGCGCAAGGTACCGCGCGGATTCTCGTCCAGAGACTGGCCGAGGGCCTGCATGCGCTCGGCCAGGGCCATCATCTCGCGGCATTGCGGCAGCATCTGCTCGCCGGAGGCGGTCAGGCTCAGACGCCGCGTACTGCGGTGCAGCAGACGTACGCCAGCCCAGCGCTCCAGTTCGGCGAGATAACGCGAGACCATCGCCCGCGACATGTCCAGGGCGTCGGCCGCAGCGGTCTGACTGCCGCGTTCCAGTACCTCGACGAAAACCCGTGCCGCTGTCAGTCGATCCAAGATGATTCGCTCGATTCACGCAATGAACATGGCCAGCTTACGAGGCTTTTCGCTCGCTAGATAGCGCATAGGATGCGCGACTCTTATCTACCCGGAGATCGCCATGTCGTTCGTCACTCGCTTCATCGCCGGCCTCGGCCTGCTCGCCGCAACCGGCACCGCCCTCGCCCAGCCGCTGACCCTGGAAACCTACAACCCGCGCGACGCCGCCGTGTTCCCGGTCACCTCGACCCTGATCAGCGGCGAGAAGGACGCGATCTTGATCGACGCGCAGTTCTCCAACCGCGAGGCACAGGAACTGGTCGAACGCATTCAGGCCAGCGGCAAGCGTCTGACAACTATCTTCATCAGCCATGGCGATCCGGACTACTACTTCGGCCTGGACGTGCTGACCCGCGCCTTTCCTGACGCCAAGGTGCTGGCCACCCCGGCCACGATCGCCCATATCGAGGCAACCCGTGCTCCCAAACTCGCCTACTGGGGACCGATCCTGAAAGACAGCGCGCCGGCCCGTACCCTGGTGCCCGAAGCGCTGCAAGGTAACCTGCTGGAGCTCGAAGGCCAGCGCATCGAAGTGGTCGGCGGCATACTGACGAGCGCCAATATCCACGTCTGGGTGGCCGACTCGCAAACTGCCGAAGCGCGCAAGAGCTGGCTGAAGTCGCTGGACGAGCTCGAAGCCCTGCAACCGACCACTCTGGTACCGGGCCACTACCTGGGCGAGCCGGCGATGAACCTGACCGACCTGCACTTCACCCGCGATTACCTTTTGGCGCTGGAAGAGGAACTGCCTAAAGCGAAGGACAGCCAGGCCCTGCTCGCGGCCATGAAGGCGCGTTATCCTGACCTGCAGGATGAAAGCAGCCTGGAACTGAGCGCCAAAGTCCTCAAAGGTGAAATGCAATGGCCATGAAACGCCAGATTCTGATCTGTGGCGCGTCACGCGGGCTGGGCCTCGGCCTGGTGCGCGCCTTTCTCGAAGGCGGCTGGCAGGTGCATGCAGTGGTGCGCGAGGTGCGCCCCGCCAGCCCGCTGGAGGCACTACGCGCCCAGTACGCCGATGCCGTGCAGATAATCACCTGTGACCTCAACTCCCTTGATGCCCATTGCACCATCGAAGCGGCCCTGCAGGGCCTGCGCCTGGATTGCGCCCTGTTCAATGCCGGGATCTACGGCCCCGGCCATCAGGACCCGCGCCAGACCGAGTTCGATGACATTGGCCAGCTGTTCCTGGCCAATGCCGTGGCGCCGATTCGCCTGGCCCAGCAATTGGCCGAGCATGTGATCGACGGCGGCGTGATCGCCTTCATGAGTTCGCAGATGGCCAGCGTGGAGCTGGCACGCGCAGCCGACATGCCGCTGTATGGCGCCAGCAAGGCAGCGCTGAACAGCCTGTTGCGCAGCTGGCAGATGCAACTGCCGCAGTTGCCCTGGAGCCTGCTGGCCCTGCACCCCGGCTGGGTGCGCACCGACATGGGCGGCGATGCCGCGCCCTTGAGTGTGGAACAGAGCGCCAGCGGCCTGTGCCAGGTGATCAACCGGCAACTGGGACAACGGCAGTGCGCCTTTCTCGACTACCAGGGCCATTCGCTGCCCTGGTGATCCGCCCGCCCATCCGCAGCGCTCTGATCTTCAGGGCGCTGCAGCCCCTCCTTTCGTCCGCTACCCGAAATCAAACATGTACAGGAACTGTACAAAGTAAATTTCTGTACATATATTCATCGACAACTTGGTCTGTATGACGTTGGGCGCCCACTCATCCGGCGCACATCGGCAAACCACTCGACACACTGCGCAATCCGGCAACGCCCATCTCCCCTTTCTGGTTGCCGGATCTTTTTATTCGGGGCCCGTGCCGCCGGGCATACGCACAATGGCTGGACGCGGCCATCGCCAGCCGACTCAGAGGGAACGACCATGGTGGCCCTGCTTCGCCCCCTGCTTCCCGCGCTGATGCTGCTTGCGCTGCTCAGCCTGCCAGCAGCAGCCAACACCCAGAACGGCTGGCGCGAACGGCTGCCGCAGGCCAGCCTGGTCGGCAGTGGTGATTTCAGCTGGTTCGGCTTCTCCGTGTACAACGCCAAGCTGTGGAGCCCGGAGCGGCGCGTC
>NZ_DJSX01000006.1:0-66189 GCF_002439135.1 Pseudomonas sp. UBA6323
GAGCGATACCGAGGTGCCGGGTTTGCTGGAAGACATTACCAGAACTGGTTTGGGTAGCGGGTTGGAGTTTGAAGAAATCAAACTTCTACCTGAAGTGGCTCAGCAGTTTTATATCGAGTTGCCTATCCAGATAAAGGTCACAGGTGGGTATCACGATCTCGCAACCTTCGTCAGTGGCGTTGCCAGTCTGCCACGGATTGTTACTCTGCATGACTTCCAGTTGGCGCCTGCTAGTGCAGAAAGTTCGAGTCGCCTGAATATGCAAATTATGGCCAAGACCTATCGCTATAATGATAAGGGGGCTCAATAATGAGTTTCTCTCGTTCAGCTCTGGTGGTGGGGCTTTTGCTTTTGGCGGGATGTGGCGGGAGCGGGGATCTTTCCGATTTGCGCGCTTATATGGATGATGCGCGGGCAAAACCTAAAGGCGCTATCGAACCGCTACCAACTTTTCAGCCTTATGAAAGCTTTACCTATCGGGCAGCCTCATTGCGTAGTCCGTTTCAGCCCCCGGTCAAGATTGATGTGGTTACCCGACAAAAAGGTGCTCCAGAGATCAAGCCGGATGAGAGTCGTGTCAAACAGTTCCTCGAAGGTTTCAACATCGAAACTTTCGTGATGGTCGGTATCTTGAGAAATAATCGTGAATTGTTTGCGCTGGTTAGCGGTGCGGGGGGCGTTCACCGTGTCAAAGTGGGCGATTATCTGGGCCGCAATCACGGCAAGATACTTGTGATCGATGAGTCCAAGATCGATGTGATGGAAATTGTGCCGGATGGCGAAGGTGGCTGGCTTGAGCGACCACGCAGCCTTTCCTTGAAGGAGCGCTCCTGACGGGGTGATGTGAAAAATGAATACAAATAATCTGTCTGCCAAACGGGATACGAAAATGAATGGCTCTCTTTCGCGTCTTAGCGTCGCCCTGATGGCGGTGTTGCTGTCGCCCGCACTATTGGCGGCCAATTTACAAGATCTGGATGTAGCCAGTTTGCCTGGTGACCGGGTGGAGCTGAAGCTGTCCTTTGACGAGCCGGTAACTGCCCCGCGGGGATATACGATTGAGCAGCCTGCGCGCATTGCCCTGGACCTGCCCGGCGTGTCGAACAAGCTGGGCTCCAAGAACAGGGAACTGGGGGTCGGTAATGCGCGCAGCGTGACCATTGTCGAAGCCAAGGACCGCACCCGGCTGATTGTCAATCTGACCAATCTGGCACCTTATAGCACCCGAGTCGAAGGCAATGACTTGTTTGTTCTGGTTGGCGACACTTCCGCGGCTGCTTCGCGTCCGGCTGCTTCGCGTCCGGCTGCTGCGCCTGCCGTCGCCAGCTCTGCGCCAGCGAAGAAAACCTACGGTCCGCAGCCTAAGGGCATTAGCAATATCGATTTTCAGCGTGGTGAGCAGGGCGAAGGCAATGTTGTGATCACGCTTTCCGACAAGTCAGTTGCGCCGGACATTCAGGAGCAGGGCGGCAAGATTCGACTCGACTTTGCAAAGACCGAATTGCCCGAGTCTTTGCGGGTTCGTCTTGATGTTAAGGATTTCGCGACGCCAGTTCAGTTCGTCAGTGCGACAGGCGGTGCGGATAAAACCAGCATCGTGATCGAGCCGGTCGGCTTGTACGATTACTTGGCTTATCAGACCGAAAACAAGTTGACCCTCAGTGTAAAGCCGCTCAGCCAGGACGATGCAGAGCGTCGTAATGCTGAGCGATTTGCATATACCGGTGAAAAGCTGTCGCTTAACTTTCAGGATATCGACGTGCGGTCCGTGCTGCAGTTGATTGCTGACTTTACCGATTTGAACCTGGTCGCCAGCGATACTGTGGCTGGCAACATCACATTGCGTTTGCAGAATGTGCCTTGGGACCAAGCGCTGGACTTGGTATTGAAGACCAAGGGGCTCGATAAGCGTCAGATTGGTAACGTTCTCCTGGTTGCGCCAGCCGATGAAATTGCCGCGCGTGAGCGTCAGGAGCTTGAGTCGCAGAAGCAGATTGCTGAGCTTGCGCCGCTGCGTCGCGAATTGATTCAGGTTAACTATGCCAAAGCGACCGATATGGCCAAGCTCTTTCAATCGGTCACCAGCGCTGATGGTTCGCCTGACAGTCGTGGCTCTATCACGGTCGATGATCGTACCAACAGCATCATCGCGTATCAGACCCAGGAGCGCCTGGATGAGTTGCGTCGGATCGTTGCTCAACTCGATATTCCGGTACGCCAGGTCATGATCGAGGCGCGCATCGTTGAGGCCAACGTTGATTACGACAAGGCTCTTGGTGTGCGCTGGGGGGGGTCGGTGCGTAATGGCCGTTGGGATGTAAGTGGCAAAGATGGCGTGCAGGGGTTTGACGAGGATACCGGGGCGAGGGCGCCATTCGTCGGCACCGACACAGTCGGAAATACTACCTTGGAGGATGGTTTGGCTCGGCTGCCATTCGTAGATATGGGCGTCCAAAACAGTACCTCTGGCATCGCTATTGGTTACTTAGGCAGTAATGTCGTGCTGGATTTACAATTGTCCGCCATGGAAAAAACCGGGAATGGTGAGATCGTTTCCCAGCCCAAGGTGGTTACTTCTGACAAGGAAACGGCGAAGATCCTGAAGGGGCAAGAAGTCCCCTATCAAGAGGCGAGTTCGAGTGGCGCGACCAGTACGTCTTTCAAAGAGGCTGCTTTGGCCTTGGAGGTAACCCCGCAGATTACGCCGGATAACCGCATTATCATGGAAGTTAAGGTTACCAAGGATGCTCCTGATTTCGCCAATCTGGTCAACGGTGTGCCGCCGCTCAACAAGAACGAGGTTAACGCCAAGGTTCTGGTCAATGATGGTGAGACGATCGTAATTGGTGGTGTGTTCTCCAATACTCAGACGAGTGCGGTTGAAAAAGTGCCATTCCTGGGTGACCTTCCCTTCCTAGGGCGTGTGTTCCGTCGTGACATCATCCGGGATAACAAGGCCGAGTTGCTGGTTTTCATTACTCCGCGCATCATGAACAACCAAGCCATTGCCGTGAATCGATGACCTAAGTGCGGAATGTAATCCTCGTAGGCCCGATGGGAGCTGGAAAGAGCACCATCGGGCGTTTGCTTGCCAAAGAGCTGCGTTTGCCTTTCAAGGACTCCGACAAGGAGATCGAGCAGCGTACCGGTGCCGATATACCCTGGATCTTCGATGTCGAGGGGGAGCAAGGCTTTCGTGAGCGGGAGCAGGCGGTGATCGCTGAGCTTTCGATGCAGGACGGCCTTGTATTGGCCACTGGCGGCGGGGCGGTCATGCGTTCAGAAAACCGTCGGGCTCTGCATGCTGGGGGGCGAGTCGTCTATCTGCATACCTCTGTGGAGCAGCAGATCGACCGTACCTCGCGTGATCGTAATCGTCCGTTGTTGCGCGCGGCCAATCCGGCTCAGGTGCTTCGGGACCTGATGGCCATGCGTGATCCTCTTTACCGAGAGGTCGCTGATATCGTCATCGAGACGGATGAGCGTCCGCCGCGTATGGTGGTTCAGGAAATTCTCTCGCGTCTGGAAGCCTTGTCGCCCCGTTAAAGCGCGGGGCGAACTGCGCTATCCTAGAGGCCTTTTTATTCTGGGGGCCTCATGCAGACTCTTCACGTTGATCTCGGCGAGCGCAGCTATCCCATTTATATCGGGGATGGCTTGCTGGCACGCCCCGAGTTGCTCACGCGTCATATCACCGGGCGGCAGGTGGCAGTGGTTACCAATGAAACCGTTGCGCCTCTGTATCTGGAAGCGCTGATGCTCTCCCTGGAAGGCTTCAAGGTCGCCTCGGTCGTGTTGCCTGACGGCGAGGCGTTCAAGAACTGGGAAACCCTGCAGTTGATCTTCGACGGTCTGCTGAAGGCCCGGCATGATCGACGCACGACCGTTATCGCTTTGGGCGGCGGTGTGATTGGTGATATGGCAGGCTTCGCGGCCGCCTGTTACCAGCGTGGTGTGGATTTCATCCAGGTGCCGACGACGCTGCTGTCGCAGGTCGATTCCTCGGTCGGTGGCAAGACCGGCATCAATCATCCGCTGGGCAAGAACATGGTTGGCGCCTTCTATCAGCCGAAGGCCGTGCTGATCGATACCGCTAGCTTGCATACTTTGCCGGAGCGCGAGCTGTCCGCCGGTTTGGCCGAGGTCATCAAGTACGGCTTGATCTGTGACGAGCCGTTCTTGGCTTGGCTCGAGGAAAACATGGCTACCTTGCGCGCCCTGGATGGTGCTGCGCTGACCTATGCCATCGAACGCTCATGTGCGGCCAAGGCACGAGTGGTGGGCGCCGATGAGCGTGAGTCGGGTGTGCGAGCTACCTTGAATCTGGGGCACACCTTCGGTCACGCCATCGAGACCGAGCAGGGCTATGGCGTGTGGCTGCACGGTGAGGCTGTTGCCGCCGGAACGGTGATGGCGCTGGAAATGTCCCATCGCCTTGGCTGGTTGTCCGTGGCGGATCGGGACCGTGGCGTGCGCCTGTTGCAGTCTGCCGGTCTGCCAGTGGTGCCACCGCAGGATATGTCGCCCGAGCAGTTCCTGGAGCATATGGCGGTGGACAAGAAGGTTCTCGATGGCCAGTTGCGCCTCGTGTTGCTTAAGCGTCTGGGGGAGGCGGTAGTGACCGCGGATTACCCGCGCGAAATTCTCGACGCCACGTTGCGTAGTGACTACGCCGCGTTGGCCCAGTCGTTCAACTCTTGAAGAGTGATTCATGACCAGTTTGCATGCTGACGAAGCTTTTCTGGCCCATTACCAGTTCAGCCACGACCCCTTCGCGCCACGAGTGCCTGGCTTCAAATTCTTCCCGGCGCAACGCAAGCCGGTTTTGGGGCAGCTGCATCACCTTGCGCGCTACAGCCAGCTCCTGCTGGCGGTGGTGGGGCCTGAAGGTAGCGGCAAGACGCTGTTGCGTCAGGCGTTGGTTGCGAGTACCAACAAGCAGGCGGTGCAGAGCATCGTCATTGCGCAGGGTGTCGCGGATAGCGAGTCGCTGCTGCGCCAAGTGGCGCAGGGCTTGTCCATCGCTCAGGCTGATGTGCGCTCGATCCTGGCTCAGGTTGGACAGTTGGCGCTGACCGGTCAGGAGGTTTACCTGCTGATCGATGATGCGGATCAGCTGGATGATGTTGCGCTGAAGAATCTGCTGGTGCTCGCTGCCGGCGGCGACGAAGGGCGTCCGCACGTCTTTCTGTTTGCCGAGCACGAATTGTTGGCTCGGCTGGAAGCTTTGGCGGGCGGCGAAGAGTGCTATCACGCCATCGAGCTTCAGCCCTATGCCGAGGACGAAACGCGCGAATACCTTGCGCTGCGGCTGGAAGGGGCTGGGCAGGACATCGGGCTGTTGACCGATGAGCAGATCGAGGATATCCACGCGCGCTCCCAGGGTTGGCCGGGAGCGATCAATCAGGAGGCGCGTGAATTGCTGGTCGAGCAGATGCTTGCGCAGCGGGCTGCCGGGCGTGGCGCGGCAGGCGGTGGCTTCGCTTTGCCGAAAAAACATCTGTTGGCGCTAGCGGTCGTTCTGGTTGGCGTCGCTGCCGCCTGGTTCATGCAGGGGCGCGAATCTTCCACGCCTGAGCCGGTAGCCAGTAATACGTCTCTGCCCTTGCAATCTTCCACTCCGGCAGTCGAGGCTGAAGAGCCCGCGCAGGAGCCTGCGTCGGAGAGTCGCACGCCGGCCATCGAGTTCGCGGGTGCCAGCCAGCCACTGCCCCTGCCGCTGGTGGGTGAATCGCAGACCGTGATTCGCCAGCCGTTGGCCGAAGCAGCCGGTGAGGAGTTGGATAACTTCGAGCCGCCGGCCTCGCCTGAGCCCTCGACAGTGACACTGCCATCGACTCCAATCCCTGCTGCACCTGCACCTGCACCTGCGAAGCAGCCTGAGCCGGCGGCGCCCAAGCCCGCGGCTCCTGCTCCGGCTCCGGTGCCTGCGGCCAAGCCCGCGCCTGCTTCAACAGCCGCGCCTGCTGCAGCCTCGGGTGGCTGGTATGCGCAGCAGCCGGCGTCCCGCTATGCCTTGCAGGTCGTCGGGTCGCGTTCGGAGGCCAACATTCAGGCGCTGGTGCGTGAGGGGGGCAGCGAGTACCGCTATTTCAAGAAGATCCACCAGGGGCAGCCGCTGTATGTGCTGACCTATGGTAGCTTCTCCAGTCGTGATGCCGCACAGGCTGCTGTGAAGACTCTCCCTGCCAAGCTGCAGGCCGGCAAGCCTTGGCCTCGTACGCTGGGCAGCATCCAGCAGGAAATGAGCCGCTAAGCGCTCTGTCCCAAGATGACCGCTTGGTCGCTAGCACGACCTTGCGGTCTTATCCTTCGGTTTTGCGACATAAATATTCACCCCCTCGTCACGAAAATTTGTGACGCCTTGGGTGGATATGTACAATGACCTCCCTTTTGCCCAGAGCAAAGCTGGCCCGTGCCCGCTTTTCGGGTTTAAGTAATTGAATTAGAAAGTAATTTGCCTGAGGTCTAGGCAGCCTGGTGAGAGTTTCCCCTATGAAAGCAGGTTTGTACCGTCCTGATGAGTTCAAGGATAACTGCGGCTTCGGCTTGATCGCCCATATGCAAGGTGAGGCTAGCCATCACCTGCTCAAGACCGCTATTGAGGCCCTCACCTGCATGACCCACCGCGGCGGTATCAACGCCGACGGCAAGACTGGTGATGGCTGCGGCCTGCTGATCCAGAAGCCCGATCAATTCCTGCGCGCCATCGCCCAGGAGCAATTCGGCGTCGAACTGCCTGGGCAATATGCCGTGGGCATGGTGTTCTTCAATCAGGATTCGGCCAAGGCCGAAGCCGCGCGCGAGAACATGAACCGCGAAATCCTGGCGGCCGGCCTGCAACTGGTGGGTTGGCGCAAGGTGCCGATCGACACCAGCGTGCTGGGCAGGCTGGCGCTGGAGCGCCTGCCGCAGATCGAGCAGGTGTTCATCGGCGGTGATGGTTTGTCCGACCAGGAATTCGCCATCAAGCTGTTCAGCGCCCGCCGTCGTTCCTCGGTGGCCAACGCCGACGACAGCGATCACTACATCTGCAGCTTTTCGCACAAGACCATCATCTATAAAGGCCTGATGATGCCGGCGGACCTGCAGCAGTTCTACCCGGATCTGGGTGACGAGCGCCTGCAGACCGCCATCGCGGTCTTTCACCAGCGCTTTTCCACCAACACCCTGCCGAAGTGGCCGCTGGCGCAGCCGTTCCGCTATCTCGCGCACAACGGCGAGATCAACACCATCACCGGCAACCGCAACTGGGCGCAGGCCCGTCGCACCAAGTTCGCCAACGAGCTGATCCCCGATCTCGACGAGCTGGGTCCGCTGGTCAACCGCGTCGGTTCCGACTCCTCAAGCATGGACAACATGCTCGAGCTGATGGTCACCGGCGGTATCGACCTGTTCCGTGGCCTGCGCATGATCATTCCGCCGGCCTGGCAGAACGTCGAGACCATGGACGCCGACCTGCGCGCGTTCTACGAATACAACTCCATGCACATGGAGCCCTGGGATGGCCCGGCCGGCGTGGTGCTGACCGATGGCCGCCATGCCGTGTGCCTGCTCGACCGTAACGGTCTGCGCCCGGCGCGCTGGGTCACCACCAAGAATGGCTACATCACCCTGGCGTCGGAGATCGGCGTGTGGGACTACCAGCCCGAGGACGTCATCGCCAAGGGCCGTGTCGGCCCAGGGCAGATCCTCGCCGTCGACACCGAAACCGGCCAGGTGCTGGACACCGAGTCCATCGACAGCCGCCTGAAGTCGCGCCACCCCTACAAGCTGTGGCTGCGCAAGCATGCTCAGCGCATCAAGGCGACGCTGGAAGACCGCGACCATGGTTCGGCCTTCTACGATCCGGATCAGCTCAAGCAGTACATGAAGATGTTCCAGGTCACCTTCGAGGAGCGTGACCAGGTGCTGCGCCCGCTGGGTGAGCAGGGCCAGGAAGCCGTCGGCTCGATGGGTGACGACACGCCGATGGCCGTGCTCAGCCAGCGCGTGCGTTCGCCGTACGACTATTTCCGCCAGCAGTTCGCGCAGGTCACCAACCCGCCGATCGACCCGCTGCGCGAAGCGATCGTCATGTCCCTGGAAATTTGCCTGGGCGCCGAGCGTAACATCTTCAGCGAGTCGCCGGAGCACGCCACCCGCGTCATTCTGAGCAGTCCGGTGATCTCGCCGGCCAAGTGGCGCGCGCTGATGAACCTGGATCGCCCGGGCTTCGACCGTCATGTCATCGACATGAACTATGACGAGTCGCTGGGTCTGGAAGCCGCCGTGCGCAACATGGCCGACCAGGCCGAGGAAGCCGTGCGTGCTGGCAAGGTGCTGCTGGTACTGACCGACCGTCACATCGCTCCGGGCAAGCTACCGGCCCATGCTGCGTTGGTCACTGGCGCCGTGCATCACCGCCTGACCGAGAAAGGCCTGCGCTGCGACTGCAACATCCTGGTGGAAACCGCCACCGCGCGTGATCCGCACCACTACGCCGTGCTGCTGGGCTTCGGTGCCTCGGCGGTGTACCCGTTCCTGGCCTACGAAGTACTGGGCGACCTGATCCGCACCGGCGAAGTGCTGGGCGATCTGTACGAAGTCTTCAAGTACTACCGCAAAGGCATCTCCAAAGGGCTGCTGAAGATCCTGTCGAAGATGGGCATCTCCACGGTCGCGTCCTATCGCGGTGCGCAACTGTTCGAGGCGGTTGGTCTGGCCGATGAAGTCACCGAGCTGTGCTTCCGTGGTGTGGCCAGCCGCATCCAGGGCGCGCGTTTCGTCGACATCGAAAGCGAGCAGAAGCTGCTGTCCTTTGAGGCCTGGAACAATCGCAAGGCGATCCAGCAGGGTGGCCTGCTCAAGTTCGTCTACGGCGGCGAGTACCACGCCTACAATCCTGACGTGGTGCGCACGCTGCAGGAAGCCGTGCAGCAGGGCAACTACGCCAAGTACAAGGAATACTCGACGCTGGTCGACACCCGTCCGGTGTCGATGATCCGCGACCTGCTCAAGGTCAAGGAGTCCGCCACGCCGATCGCTCTCGACCAGGTCGAGCCGCTGGAGTCGATCTTCAAGCGCTTCGACGCCGCCGGCATCTCCCTCGGCGCGCTGTCGCCGGAGGCGCACGAGGCGCTGGCCGAGGCGATGAACCGTCTGGGTGGTCGTTCCAACTCCGGCGAGGGCGGCGAAGACCCGGCCCGCTACGGCACCATCAAGAGCTCGAAGATCAAGCAGGTCGCCACCGGCCGTTTTGGCGTGACCCCGGAATACCTGGTCAACGCCGAAGTGCTGCAGATCAAGGTGGCCCAGGGCGCCAAGCCCGGTGAGGGCGGCCAGTTGCCGGGCGGCAAGGTCAATGGCCTGATCGCCAAGCTGCGCTACGCGGTGCCGGGCGTGACCCTGATCTCGCCGCCGCCGCACCACGATATCTACTCGATCGAAGACCTGGCGCAGCTGATCTACGACCTCAAGCAGGTCAACCCGAAGGCGCTTGTGTCGGTCAAACTGGTGGCGGAAGCCGGCGTTGGCACCATCGCTGCCGGTGTGGCCAAGGCCTATGCCGACCTGATCACCATTTCCGGTTACGACGGCGGTACCGGCGCATCGCCGCTGACTTCCATCCGCTATGCCGGCGCGCCCTGGGAGCTTGGCCTGGCCGAAACCCACCAGACCCTGCGCGGCAACGACCTGCGCGGCAAGGTGCGGGTGCAGACCGACGGTGGTCTGAAAACCGGCCTCGACGTGATCAAGGCAGCCATCCTCGGCGCCGAGAGCTTCGGCTTCGGTACTGCGCCGATGGTGGCCCTGGGCTGTAAATACCTGCGCATCTGCCATCTGAACAACTGCGCCACCGGCGTGGCCACGCAGAACGACAAGCTGCGCAAGGATCACTTCATCGGCACCGTCGAGATGGTGATGAACTTCTTCACCTACGTCGCCGAGGAAACTCGCGAGTGGCTGGCCAAGCTGGGCGTGCGCAGCCTGGAAGAGCTGATCGGGCGTACCGACCTGCTTGAGATGCTGCCGGGTGAAACCGCCAAGCAGGGCAACCTGGATCTATCGCCGCTGCTGGCCAGCGCGCATATCCCGGCTGACAAACCGCAGTTCTGCCAGGTGCCGAAGAACCCGCCGTTCGACGAAGGCCTGCTGGCCGAGAAGATGGTGGAAATGGCCAAGGACGCCATCGCCGGCAAGACCGGTGGTGAGTTCGAACTGAACATCGGCAACTGCGACCGCTCCATCGGAGCGCGGATTTCCGGTGAGATCGCCCGCGTGCATGGCAACCAGGGTATGAACGGCGCGCCGATCACCTTCCGCTTCAAGGGCACTGCCGGTCAGAGCTTCGGCGTGTGGAACGCCGGTGGATTGCACCTGCGCCTGGAGGGCGACGCCAACGACTACGTCGGCAAGGGCATGACGGCGGGCAAGATCGTCATCACTCCGCCTGCCGGCAGCCCGTTCGCCACCGAGGACAGCGCCATCATCGGCAACACCTGCCTGTACGGCGCCACTGGCGGCAAGCTGTTCGCCACCGGTACCGCGGGTGAGCGTTTCGCCGTGCGTAACTCCGGCGCTCACGCCGTGGTGGAAGGCACTGGCGACCACTGCTGCGAGTACATGACTGGCGGTTTCGTCTGCGTGCTGGGCAAGACCGGCTACAACTTCGGCTCCGGCATGACCGGTGGTTTCGCCTACGTGCTCGACATGGACAACGGCTTCTACGACCGCGTCAACCACGAGCTGGTGGAAATCCAACGCATCAACAACGAAGCGATGGAGGCCTACCGCAGCCACCTGGAAAGCGTGCTGGCCGAGTATGTCGAGGAAACCGGCAGCGAGTGGGGGCAGAACTTGCTGGAGAACCTGGATGATTACCTGCGCAAGTTCTGGCTGGTGAAACCGAAAGCGGCCAGTCTGAAGTCGCTTCTGTCCAGCACCCGTGCCAATCCGCAGTAAAGCTGCAAGCGGCAAGCCCCAGGCTGCAAGTCAGACGCAGCCACGGGCTTGCCGATCCAACGTGATTGTCTTGCAGCTTGCAGCTTGATGCTTGCCGCTGCTGTTATGAGGTAATGCAATGACTGAACGTCTGAACAACGACTTCCAGTTCATCGAAGTCGGGCGCAAAGACCCGAAGAAGAAACTGCTGCGTCAGCGCAAGAAGGAATTCGTCGAGATCTACGACAACTTCAAGCCGGCGCAGGCCTCCGACCAGGCGCATCGCTGCCTGGGCTGCGGCAACCCGTATTGCGAGTGGAAGTGCCCTGTGCACAACTTCATTCCGAACTGGCTGAAGCTGGTCTCCGAGGGCAACATCCTCGCTGCCGCCGAACTGTCGCACCAGACCAACACCCTGCCGGAAGTCTGCGGCCGCGTGTGCCCGCAGGATCGTCTGTGCGAAGGTGCCTGCACCCTCAATGATGGCTTCGGCGCGGTGACCATCGGTTCGGTGGAGAAGTACATCACCGACACGGCGTTCGCCATGGGCTGGCGCCCGGACATGTCGCGGGTTGTGCCGACTGGCAAGCGTGTCGCCGTGATCGGTGCCGGCCCGGCCGGCCTGGGCTGCGCCGACGTGCTGGTGCGCAACGGCGTGACCCCGGTGGTGTTCGACAAGAACCCGGAAATCGGTGGCCTGCTGACCTTCGGTATTCCCGAGTTCAAGCTGGAAAAGACCGTGCTCAGCCGCCGCCGTGAAGTCTTCACCGGCATGGGCATCGAGTTCCGCCTGAATACCGAGATCGGCAAGGACGTGACCATGCAGCAATTGCTGGATGAGTACGATGCCGTGTTCATGGGCATGGGCACCTACACCTACATGAAGGGAGGCTTCCCAGGCGAGGACCTGCCGGGCGTCTATGACGCGCTGGACTTCCTCATCGCCAACGTCAACCGCAACCTCGGCTTCGAGAAGTCGCCGGAAGACTTCATCGACATGAAGGGCAAGCGCGTCGTGGTACTGGGCGGTGGCGACACCGCGATGGACTGCAACCGCACTTCGATCCGTCAGGGCGCCAAGGCCGTGACCTGCGCCTACCGCCGTGACGAAGAGAACATGCCCGGCTCGCGCAAGGAAGTGAAGAACGCCAAGGAAGAGGGCGTGAAGTTCCTCTTCAACCGCCAGCCCATCGCCATCGTCGGCGAAGACAAGGTGGAAGGCATCAAGGTGGTCGAGACCCGTCTCGGCGAACCGGATGCCCGTGGCCGTCGCAGCCCCGAGCCGATCCCGGGCTCCGAGGAGATCATCCCGGCCGAAGCCGTGCTGATCGCCTTTGGTTTCCGTCCGAGTCCGGCGCCCTGGTTCGAGCAGTTCGAGATCCAGACCGACAGCCAGGGCCGCGTCGTCGCGCCCGAGCAGTCGCAGTTCAAGCACCAGACCAGCAACCCGAAGATCTTCGCCGGCGGCGACATGGTGCGTGGTTCCGACCTGGTGGTAACGGCGATCTTCGAAGGCCGCAACGCCGCCGAAGGCATCCTCGACTACCTCGGCGTCTGATGACGCAGGGCAAGTAAAGGCGAGACAAATCGTCGCGATGGACAAAAGGAACGGCACCCGCCGTGCCTTTTGTTTTGGGGTCTGCGAAAATGCCCGCACTTTTTTCGCTGGATGCTGCCATGACCGCCCTGAAGAACGACCGTTTCCTCCGTGCCCTGCTCAAGCAACCCGTGGATGTCACGCCGATCTGGATGATGCGCCAGGCCGGCCGCTATCTGCCGGAGTACCGCGCGACCCGGGCCAAGGCCGGCGACTTCGTGAGCCTGATGAAGAATCCGGAGTTGGCTTGCGAGGTCACCATCCAGCCGCTGGATCGCTACCCGCAGCTGGATGCGGCGATTCTGTTCTCCGACATCCTCACCATCCCTGATGCGATGGGCCAAGGTCTGTACTTCGAGACCGGCGAAGGTCCGCGTTTCAAGAAGGTGATCAGCAGTCTGGCCGACATCGAGGCGTTGCCGGTGACGGATGCCGAGAAGGATCTGGGCTATGTGATGGACGCCGTGCGTACCATCCGCCGCGAGCTGAACGGCCGCGTACCGCTGATCGGCTTCTCCGGCAGTCCGTGGACGCTGGCCACCTACATGGTCGAAGGGGGCTCGTCGAAGGATTTTCGCAAGACCAAGGCCATGCTCTACGACAACCCGCAAGCCCTGCACGCGCTGCTCGACAAGCTGGCGCAGTCGGTCACCGCTTATCTGAACGGGCAGATCATGGCGGGTGCGCAGGCGGTGCAGATCTTCGATTCCTGGGGCGGCGCGCTCTCGGCGGCTGCTTATCAGGAGTTCTCCCTGGCCTACATGCAGAAGATCGTCGACGGTCTGATTCGCGAGCATGACGGGCGCCGCGTACCGGTGATCCTGTTCACCAAGGGCGGTGGCCTGTGGCTCGAGTCCATGGCTGACACCGGTGCGGAAGCTCTCGGCCTGGACTGGACCTGCGACATCGGCAGCGCCCGCGCCCGTGTCGGCGACAAAGTCGCCCTGCAGGGCAATATGGACCCGGCAGTGCTGTACGCCAAGCCCGAGGCGATTCGCGCCGAGGTGGCGCGTATCCTGGCAGCCTACGGTGCCGGCGGCGGCCACGTGTTCAACCTCGGCCATGGCATCACTCCGGAAGTCGACCCGGCTCACGCGGGCGCCTTCTTTGAGGCCGTGCACGAGCTGTCCACGCAATATCACCAGTAAGTGGGGCCAGGCTGTTTGCCTGGCCGCTAGCGGCTACCGTTGCGTGGTGCTAACGGCGCCACGCGGTCCTTTTTCTTGCGCGGCGAAATCAGGCGCACGCTGATCACGCTGTCTGCCGCGCCATGCTCGAACAGGCTGTCCTGGGGCGTGGGTTTGCCGCCGAAGAGTGATGGGTTGCCGGAGAAACCTACCGGCTCCAGCGGGATGCCGCGGGGGCTGAGATCCAGTTGGCCATTGCCGTTGCTGTCCTGGAACACCTGCACCGCGTAGCGACCGGGTGGCAGGTCGGTAATAAGCAGCGGCGTTTCCGTGCCCTGCAGTTCGCGCAGGCTGGGCTGCCAGTCTGGCTGGTCGGCTGGCACCAGGGCCAGATACAGGTTTGCCTGATCCTGCCTGCCTTCTACTTCGACCAGCAGGTCGCCTGCCTGGATCGTCTGGCAAGCGAGGAGCGGAACCAATAGGAAAAGTTGGCGCATGCAGGTTACGGTTTGAAGAAGGCTCTGTGGCATAATCCGGCCATTTTGCAGGGAATGCGCCGCGAATGCGTCATGTTTTAGTCGTCCACTTTTCTCAGACTGGCCAATTAGACCGCCTGGTGCGATCGGTCTGTGGGCCACTGCGCGAGTGTGACGACATCCAGGTGGATTTCCTGGCGCTGCAGCCGGCTGAACCTTTCCCCTTTCCCTGGCCATTTCTCGGGTTCTTTCGCATCTTCCCTGAAACCGTGCTGATGAAGCCGCAACCATTGCTGCCGCTGGCCGTGGATGCCGACAAACGCTATGACCTAGTGATCCTGGCCTACCAGGTCTGGTTCCTCTCGCCGTCGCTGCCGTGCACCAGCTTTCTCGCTTCGCCCGAGGCGGCTCGCCTGTTGAAAGGCACCCCGGTGGTCACGCTGATCGGTTGCCGCAACATGTGGCTGATGGCGCAGGAGAAGGTCAAGGCGCGCCTGAACGCGCTGGGCGCGCGCCTATTGGACAACATCGTGTTGACCGATGCCTGCGGCACGGCCGCCAGTTTCCTGGCCACGCCGCTGTGGATGTTCACCGGCCGGCAGAAGCCCTACAGCTGGGTGCCGCGCGCCGGTATCGACGAACGGGAATTGGCGGCGGCCAGCCGCTTCGGCGACGCTATGGCGCGGCGGCTGCTGTCTGACGACCTGCCGATCGAGGCTCCGATGCTCACTGGCCTGGGCGCAGTCAAGGTAGATGAAAAACTGATCGCCAGCGAAAAGGTCGGCAATCGCAGCTTTACCCTGTGGAGTCGTCTGCTCTCGGCGCTCGGCCCGCAGCAGAGTCGGCGCCGTGGCGCCGGACTGGTGCTGTACATCGTATTCCTGATTTGCCTGATCCTGACCGTGGTACCCATCACGGCTGTTTTGAAAAAAATGCTGGCGCCGCTGTTGAAGGCGCGTATCCAGCGAGAGAAGGCCTACTTCGCCGGCCCATCCGGCGAGTGAAGTGACCCGAGGTAAGACCGTGGTAACCCCTGTATTCATCAACCGCATCAGCGCCTGCCTGCCGCACGAGCCCGTGGACAACGAGCAGATGGAAGCGCGCCTGGGTATGGTCGGTGGCAAGCCGTCGCGTGCGCGCAAGCTGGTGCTGCGCCGCAATGGGATCCGGCAGCGTCACTACGTGATCGACCCCGCGACTGGTGAGCCGAGCATGAGCAATGCGCAGCTCAGTGCCGAAGCGATACGTGGTTTGCAGGGCGAAGGGTTTGAACTGAACCAGCTCGACTGCCTGGTGGCCAGCACCTCGTCGCCGGATCAGGTGATGCCGGGGCACGCGGTGATGGTGCATGGCGAGCTGGGCAATCCCTCCTGCGAGGTGGCGACCACGGCCGGTATCTGCCTGTGCGGGATGACGGCGCTGAAATATGCCTGGATGAGTGTGGCCAGTGGCGAGAGCCGCACTGCCGTGGCCTGTGGTTCGGAGGTCGCCTCGACGCTGATGCAGGCGCGTAACTTCAACGCCGAATACGAAAGCCGTATCGATGAGCTGGAAAAGCACCCGGAGATCGCCTTCGAGAAGGACTTTCTGCGCTGGATGCTTTCCGATGGCGCAGGTGCCGTGCTGCTGCAGGATCGCCCCAACGAAAGCGGGCTGAGCCTGCGTATCGACTGGCTGGATATCCTTTCCTTCGCCGACCAGATGCCGCCCTGCATGTACGCCGGCGCCGACATGCAGGACGGCACACTGCGTGGCTGGAGCCACTACGATACCGACGAGCGCGCGAAGCAGTCGGTGATGGCGATCAAGCAGAACGTCAAGCTGCTCAACGAGAACATCGTCAAATACACCGTGGAAGAGGCGCTGCGCCGGATCATGGCGCGGCGCGAGCTGCGTGTGGCGGACATCGACTGGTTCCTGCCGCACTACTCCTCGGAGTTCTTCCGCGAGCCGCTGGCCGCGGGCCTGGCCAAGGTCGAGTTGCCGATCCCGATGGAGCGCTGGTTCACCAACCTGACCAGCAAGGGCAATACCGGTGCGGCCTCGATCTTCATCATCCTCGAAGAACTGTTCAACGGCGGCCGTTTGCGCAGCGGCCAGCGGTTGCTCTGTTACGTGCCTGAAAGCGGGCGTTTCTCCAGTGCATTCATGCACCTGACGGTGGTTGGCGATGAAAGTTGACGAGGTTCCGCAGGATCCCGGTTCTGCCTATGGCGGGCATAGCAAGCTGCTCTATGCGGTCGATGAAAGCGGTCATTACCAGGGCGCGCAGAGCGTAGGCTGGGATCCCGAGTCCTACGCCACGCAACTGGCCGTCGCCGAGTTGCAGGCCCAGGAAGCCGAGGCTTTGGCGCTTTGGCAGCGTGGCGAGCTGTCGCCGCTGAAATGTCTGATGTATCGCTATCGCATGGACGAGCCGGCGCTGGCGCAGATCACCGGCCTGTGGCAATGGCGCGTGCGCCGCCACTTTCGTCCGCAAATCTATCGCCGCCTGAGCACCTCGGTGCTGGCACGCTACGCCGAGGCCTTCGGCCTGGCCGTCGACGAGTTGCGTCGTTACCAGAGAGAGTTGTCATGACTGCGTTCCAGCACCGCCAGAGCGCCCACTGCGAAAGTGGCGTCATGGCCAGCCTGCTCACCCATGCCGGTTTGCCGATGAGCGAGCCGATGGCCTTCGGCCTGGCATCAGGCCTGGCCTTCGCCTACCTGCCGATCGTCAAAATTGGTGGCATGCCGCTGATTGCCTATCGCATGCCGCCACGTCACCTGATCAAGACCCTGAGCAAGCGCCTTGGCGTGCGCCTGACCAGCCGCACCTTCGCCAACCCCGAGCAGGGCCGCGCGGCCTTGGATGCGGCGCTTGATAGCGGGCGCCTGGCTGGTCTGCAGAGCTCGGTGTTCTGGTTGCCGTACTTCCCGGCAGAGATGCGCTTTCACTTCAACGCTCACAACCTGCTGGCCTATGGGCGTGAGGGCGACGAGTACCTGCTCAGCGATCCGGTGTTCGAGGAGCCGGTGCGCTGTGCCAGCGCAGATCTGCAGAAAGCACGCTTCGCCAAGGGCGCGCTGGCTGCCAAGGGGCTGATGTACTACCTCGACGAGGTGTCGCCGGACCAGGACTGGGAGCGGCTGATTCGCCAGAGTGTGCTGTCCACCTCGCGTATCCTCGACGGCATGCCGCTGCCGTGGATCGGCATTCGCGGCATCCGACACCTGGCCAAATGCGTCGAGGCGCTCGACCCTGCGCAGGCCAAGTACAACCGCCTGTATCTGACCCATATCGTGCGCATGCAGGAGGAGATTGGCACCGGCGGTGCAGGTTTTCGCTTCATGTATGCCAGCTTCCTGCAGGAGGCCGGCGAGAAGATCGGCGATGCCAGCCTGCAGGAGGCTTCGGTGCGGCTCACAGCGGTGGGCGACGAGTGGCGCCAGTTCGCCTCGGCCTGCGTGCGTGCCAGCCGCAGCAAGGGCGAGGCGCCGGATTTCAGGCCGATCGCCGACAGCTTGCGGGCTATTGCCGATCAGGAGCAGGGCCTGATGAGGGAATTGGGCGCCTGGGCCAAGCGCAAGGGTTGAGGCTGATCGCGGTGGGCTGAAGCTCACCCTGCAGTCACCGAATTGCATCTGCTGCCCCGTAGGGTGGGCCTCAGCCCACCAACGCAGTCAACAAAGCAGATCAGAGCTGCAACTGCAGCACATCAATGCCGGCCGTCAGCTCGGCGAAGTCCTGTGCTTCGGTTGGCGCTTCGATCAGCACCGCCTGCGCCTGAAAGCCGTCATTCTCGTCGATCACCACCAGCAGCGCCTGATCGACCAGGCCATCGCCGAGGTCCAGCAAGGCCAGCGCCTGGAGCTGTTTCCAGACGTTCAGCCCTGCACCGATAAACAGGTTGGGGCCTTCCAGCCCCAGCTGCGCGGCAACATGGAAGCCGGCGGCGTTGCTCACGCTATTGACGAACTCGAAGGGCTTGGGCTGGAGCTGGTGAACGCACACCGCGTCGAGCAGGGCGCCCATGGTGGCGCGTGCTGGGTGATGGGAGGCAAGGTACAGGCCGCAGCGACTCTGGACGCTATCTTTCATTGGCGTGGTACAGAGCAGGGCCTGCAGGATAAGCCGGTCGATGCGCCGTGGCGGAGCTGCCAGCCACTGGCTCAGGGCGGCCTTCAGGTCCTTGTCGGAACAGCCCGCGGAGCCGCTCACGCTACATGCAGCGATTACCTGTTTCATCAATCGCTCCCCTGGCAGCTTTGCAATACGAGACTGGCATTGTTGCCGCCGAACCCGAAGAAGTTGGCCAGCAACAGGCGGTCCGCGGCGGCGGCTATGGGGCTGGCCTGCAGCGGCAGCAAGGCCTGGTCGGCGTAGTCCAGGCCAGGCAGGTGGTCGCAGCTTTCCATCATCAGCAGGGTTTCACTGAGGCCGCAGGCGCCCAGCGTATGGCCTAGCCAGGGTTTGAGCACACACAGGGGCGGCAACTGGTCACCGAATAGCCGGCGCACGCCATTACTCTCGGCGCGGTCATTGGCAGCGGTGGCGGTGCCGTGCAGCTTCACTAGACCGATCTGCTTGATACTGGCGCCAGCGCTGCGCAGTGCTTCGCGCATCACCCAGTCGATATGGCTGCCATCTTCGCGAGTGGTGGTCAGGTTGCTGGTGTCGCAGGCACTGAAGCCGCCGAGCAGCTTCGCCAGTGGGGCGTCACCATGCTCCCGCGTCAGCAGCGTGGCGGCATAGGCCTCACCGAGAATCAGGCCGTCGCGCTCGGGGTGGAAGGGGCGGTAGGCGCCGCTCGGGCTGGTCAGGTCGAGCGCACCGAAGCCCTGCCGGGCGACGGCACTGGGCGTCTCGAAGGCCAGTACCAGTACGCGCTCGTACAGGCCGGCCGCCAGCATTCGCGCACCATAGAGCAGACCGTTGGCTGCGCTGGTGCATGCGGTGTTGAGGGTGAAGGCGTCAGCGAAGCCCCAGCGCTGGTGGGAGCGCTCGGCCAGCAGGTCGAGCGATGTCGAGTGCTCCAGGCGGAAGCCACCTGCCGCAGCGGCACGCTGTTCAAGGTCGTCGATGTCCAGACTGGTGCTGGCGACGATCAACAAACAGTCATCCAGTTTGCCGGAGGTATTGCCGAGGACTTCGCCGATCAGTCGGTCACAATGCTCGTCGCGGCTTTCCCCATTGCTGCTGGCGTACAGATAGGGGCGCGGCTGCTGCAGTTCATGCAGCAGGAAAGAGCCGGGAGCAGGCACGGCGCCCTGGCGCAGGGCCATGCCGGCTGCGTGCAGGTCGGCACCGAGCGCACTGAGCAGGGCGCCTCGCTGCAAATAGACGGGGGTCACGATTTCTGCCTGATAAAGGCCGCAATGCTGGCGATGCTGTTGAGAATGCGCCTGCCGTCCTTGGCGCCTTCGATGCGCACACCGTAGCGCTGTTGGAGGGCCAGCGAGACCTGCAGGGCGTCGAGGCTGTCCATGGCGATCCGACTCTGCTGGCCGAACAGCGGTTCATCGTTGGCGATGCTTTGCCAGTCGATGTCGTCTTCCTGGTCGCACTCACGGATCAGCAATTGCTTGAGTTCTTGTTCTAGTAATGTGTCGTCCATTGCGTTTGCTGCACTCGTTTGCGGAACAGGAGAAGCCCGCCGCCGCCCAGCAACAGGGCGAACAGCAGAAGGCGGGCGCAGTCAGGGGCGATGTCGGCGAGGCTTCCCTGGCCGACCAGCAGGGTCAGAAAGGCGTCCAGCGCCCAGCTCATGGGGGAGACTTCCGCCAATTGGCTCATGGCCTCGGGCATCACGCTCTTGGGCACCATGATGCCGCCGATTGCGGCGAGGATGATATTGATGCCGCCGCCCAGCAGCAACGCCTGCTCGCCACTGCGCGCCAGCGAAGCCAGGAACAGGCCGAGGCTGCAGGCCGCCAGGCTCAGGCTCAGCGCGAGCAGCAGGTAGGCCGGCGGGGCGCCCGGCAGGCTCAGGCCACTGAGACCGAGCAAGGGCAGCACATGCACGCCGATAGCCAGCAGCAGGACGAACTGCACCAGGTTGATGGCCACGTAGGGCAGCAACTTGCTCATTACCAGGGTTGTGGGACTGAGCCCCAGCGCGCGGAAACGCAGCAGGGCGCCGCTTTGCTGTTCCCGCTGGAAGCCACCGGCCATTGGCAGGGCAACGAAGAACATGCCGAAGATCAGCCAGGCCGGCACGCTCAGCTGACTGGCGTTGGCTCTGCCGCTTAGCTCGCCGCTGGCCAGCATCTGCCGTTCGCTGATCTCGCTCTGGGTGCGCTGGCGAATCAACTGCCAGCGTTGCTCGGTACTCATACCCGCGTCCAGCGCGTCGCTGTCCTCCAGGTAGGCCAGCAGGCGGGTCTGCGCCAGGGCGATGTTCAGCGCTGCGCGCAGACGCTGGCGGGTCTGGCCATCGGTGCGCGGCGGGAAGCTCAACCTGGGGCCTATGTGAGGTGTTTCCAGCAAGGTCTCGGAAAAATTCTCGGCCAGACTGATGCGGGGCAAGGGCTCCTCGCTGCTGGCGAGCAGGTGACTGCCCGGCAGTTGTTCCTGCAGCGCATGCTGGAAGAACCCGCTGGCTTCGCTGGCTTGCGCGACCTCCAGCACCAGGCTCAGGGGCGGTGGCTCGTCGCGCAGGTAATTGGACAAGGCTGCCGCCATCAGCACGAGAAACAGGATCGGCATGATGAACAGCACGGCCAGCGCATGCGGATCGCGCAGCAGCAGCAGGCATTCCTTGCGGATCAGCGCCAGCATCGGGCTCACAGGCGGCCTCCGTTGAGGCTCAGGTAGAGCTGCTCCAGTGATGGGCGGCCGAAACGCAGCAGGCTCGGAGGCACCGGTTGGGCGGCAATGAACCGGGTGATCGCCAGCAACTGCTGAGCGTCCAGGTTGCCGATACGCAGGCCGTTGGGCAGCGCCTCCGCCTCCAGATTCAGCTGGCCGAGCAGCGCCTGAAAAGCTTCGGGAACCTGCTCTGGCCACTCCAGCAGCAGGCCGTGGCCACCTTCGAGCAGTTGCTGTTTGTCCACGTCGAGGCGCACCCGGCCTTCGTGCAGCAGCAGGATGCGTCCGGCGACCCGCTCTACCTCGTCCAGATAGTGGCTGGTGTAGATCACACCATGGCCTTCGCCGGTCAGGCGCTCGACGGCATCGAGCAACAGCTGCCGGCTGCTCGCATCGACACCGACGGTGGCTTCATCGAACAGATACAGGCGCGCAGGCTGGAGCAGGCCGATGGCGAAATTCAGTCGCCTTTGCTCGCCGCCTGAAAGGCGCGCGGCGCGACGTGAGAGTTTGTCTGCCAGAGCCGTGCTGGCGATGCACAGCTCCAGGCGCTGGCGGCGCTGCGCGCCCTGCAGACGGTAGAGGTCGGCGAACAGCGCGAGATTTTCGGCTACCCTCAGCTCGGCGTAGAACGCCAGCTGTTGCGGCACCAGTCCGAGGCTGCGCGGACCGTGCCAGTTGATCTCACCCTGCTGCACGGCCAGGGTCTCGCTGAGCAGCGCGAGCAAGGTGGTCTTGCCGGCGCCGTTGCTGCCGAGCAGGCCCAGGCACTGGCCCTCCTGCAATTGCAGGTCGATATTTTGCAGGGCAAGACTATCTGCCCCCGGATAGCGGAAACTGACGTCGCGTAGTTCAAGCACGAACGAGCACCAGCAGTAGTTTGCCGTCCAGCAGCGGTTGGCTGCCAGCCTGGATGGCGAAGGCGTAGAGCGCGCCTGCAGGGCTTAAGGCTTCCTGCCGGGCGCTGATCAAAAGCGGCTCTTCGCGCGCTGTGACCGGGTGCAGATTGAGCTGGGAAAGTTTGCCGACCAGGGCCATTTCGATGGCATCCGCTTCGCCGTATAGGGCACCATGTGCCGCGCAAAGTTGGGCCGCCGCTTCGAACAGCAGGCAAGGAGATGCATCTTCGCCGAGCTTGTCGAGATGATGCCAGGCGCTGAGACCGCGGATGCTCTGGGCATCGTGATCGACCAATGCATCCAGCCAGAGCGCATCGCCCTGGTGCGGCAGCAGTGTGTGCAGTTGGGTGCGATCCATGGCAAGCGGTCGGTGCGTGTGGGCGACGCAGTGTAACAGAGGCAGGGATAGAGGGAGGATGGGGTGACGATCTGGCAGTGGGTGGCTTTTGTGACGATCAGCGCAGCGCTGGTGGGAATTTCCTGGCGTACGCTGGGCAATCCGCGTAGCCACGGGTTTTACCGTTTCCTGGCATGGGAGGCGATGGCGGTGATGCTGGTGCTCAACGCCTCATCCTGGTTTGGAGATCGGGCTGAGCTGAACCAGCGCATAGCCTGGGTTCTGCTCAGCCTTTCGCTGTTGGTGCTGTTCGCGGGGATCTACCAGATGCGGCGTTTCGGCAAGGCTGGAGCACAACGCCAGGATGAAGAGCTGTTCGCCTTCGAGCGAACCTCTCAGCTAGTGACGGGCGGCATCTTTCACTACATCCGGCATCCCATGTATTGCTCACTGCTGTTGCTGGCGTGGGGCATCGCCTTCAAGCGCATGGACGCGCTGATTCTCTCGCTGGCGCTGCTCTCCAGCGTGCTGCTGTGGTGTTCGGCGCGTTGCGAGGAGCGCGAGTGCCTGGCCTATTTCGGCGAGGACTATCGCGACTACATGGCACGTACACGTATGTTCGTGCCGTATGTGTTCTGAGCAGGATCAGTCTGACGTCTGATTCTCCAGCAGAAGTTTTCGGTAGGCGCGTTGATAGTCCTCGTAACCGAGATGCTGCTGTTGCAGCTCGCGTATCTGCTCATCCAGGCTCTTGCGTCGCGGTGAAGCGCTTTCGCGTTGCGCCTCCGTGGCGACGGTGGCAGTCAGCTGCACGTTTGCCAGCAATTCGTCGATGACCGGATCAATCTTGCTCTTGGTTCCCTGCCACTTCATCAGCGATAAACCGCCTTTGCCGCGCAGGTGGTAATTGGCCTTGGCCAGGGTTTGACGACGTGGGCCGAGAATTACTATTTCGGCAGTAGACAGGTAGGGCGCCATGTCCCATGAGCGGCGGGCTGTGAAGGTCACCACATAGGGGCACTGCTCGCGGGGGATCTTCGCGTACAGCTGCGTCTCGATGCCATGACGGGCGAAGCCCTGCTGCAGCACGGGTACGAAATCACTGACCTGAACCTTTGGATTCTCCTCGATGCACATCTGGTCCGCTGCGCTTTTCAGTGGGGTGACTTGCGTGGCGGTGCAGCCGACCAGCACGGTGGCGGCGAGTAAGGGCAGGCAGGAGCGAACAGGCGGCATGGTCAATGGTCTTCCTTGGATAAAACACGGCCACCGTTGCGGTGGCCTGCGGGGGCGGTGATTACTTCACCTTGGCGTATTTGGCCTTCAGTGCAACGCCGGCCATGATGGCGCCAGCGTGGCATTCGTATTTGCTGTCGTCGCGGTATTCCTTGTTCTTGTAGTTGCTCGCCAGGTCGACCACGGCGTTGGCGCCGGCAGCCTTGGCGGCGTTCTGCAGCTTGATCAGGGCCGATTGCAGCACCCAGCTGCAGGCTTCCTCATCGCTCTTGTTGAAGGCATTGGTCTTCTGGCTGGTGGTGACGTTGGCGTTGATGATCTGAGCGCCAGCCGGGATCTTGTTCAGGTAGAACTTCACCGAACCATCGAGACGGCCAGCCTGGGTGGCTTCGTTCACCACAGACTGGAAGTCGAGGAAATGCGCGGTATCACGGGCCTGGCTGAGGCCGGGCAGAAGGCTGGCGCAGAAGGCGGTGGCGATCCAGTACTTGTGTTTCATCAAGCTCTCTCCTTGGTGATGTGGGTGCCTGCAAATTGCTGCGCTCGGCCATGCAGCTTTGCAGACATCCTCTTATTGCAACGAACCGGTAAGGTTTTGTGCGATGCGGACTTCCTGCAGGATCACCCGATTGAGCTTCTTCACCAGCGCGTTGTAACGCTTGTGAATCTTGCCATCCGCGTAGTCCAGATCGTGGCTGTCACGATAGCGGATGTCATAGCGTCCGCCAGCGTAGTCGATGGTAATGGAGGCGCTGTGCTGGCGGAAGTCGATACGCGCCAGGATGCGATTGGCCTCTTCTTCTTCCAGGGTCCATTTGGCCCGCGTCAGGGCGCGGATCAGCGGTTCGCGCAGCTGCTCGTCGCTCAGTGTGGTCGTGGCGGGCAGCTGCTGATGAACGGTCATGACCGGTTGCACGCGGCTGCAGGCCGCGAGCCCCGCTAGCATCAGGACGAACAGAAAACGGGGAAGGGTTCGCGTGGTCATCAGTTTCATGCTTGGCGCCAGCGTTTGAAGATCAGGGAAGTGTTCACGCCACCGAAGGCGAAGTTGTTGTTCATCACGTACTCGTGGCTCATGTTGCGGAACTCGCCGCACAGATAGTCCAGCTCGCCGCAAGCCGGGTCGATGTGATCGAGGTTGAGCGTGTGCGCATAGCTGTCGGAGTTCATCATCTCGATACTGAACCAGGACTCCAGTGCGCCGCAGGCACCCAGGGTGTGGCCGAAATAGCTCTTCTGCGAGCTGATCGGCATGCGCGGGCCGAACAGGCTGCTGGTGGCCAGGGTCTCGGCGACGTCGCCCTGTTCGGTAGCGGTGCCATGGCCGTTGACGTAACCGATTGCCGAGGGCTCCAGGCCGGCGTCATCGAGTGCCAGCTGCATGGCGCCGCGCATGGTTTCCTGCACCGGCTTGGTAGCGTGCTGGCCGTCGGAGTTGCAGCCGAAACCGACGATCTCGGCATGGATGGTGGCGCCGCGGGCGAGGGCGTGCTCCAGCTCCTCGAGCACCAGGATGCCGGCGCCCTCGCCGATTACCAGGCCGTCACGGCCGCTGTCGTAAGGGCGCGGGCTGGTGTGCGGGGCGTCGTTCTTCAGACTGGTGGCATAGAGCGCATCGAACACCATGGCCTCGGTCGGGCAGAGTTCCTCGGCGCCACCGGCGAGCATCATCTTCAGACGGCCGAACTTGATCGCCTCGTAGGCGTAGCCGATGCCCTGGCTGCCGCTGGTGCAGGCGCTGGAGGTCGGGATCAAGCGGCCCTTGAGGCCGAAGAAGATGCTGATATTGGCCGCCGTGGTGTGCGGCATCATGCGGATATAGGAGTTGGCGTTGAGACCGTCGGCCACCGAGTTCAGCAGCATGTTGCCGAAGGCCTTGACCTCCTCGGTGCTGCCGGTGGACGAGCCGCAGGCCACGCCCATGCGGCCGTCGGCGATGCATGGGTCGCCGAGTAGGCCGGCGTGCTCCAGGGCACGTTCGGCGGCGAACACCGCCAGCTTGGACACCCGGCCCATGCTGCGGGTCTGCTTGCGGTTCCAGTGCTTGGGCTGGACGAAATCGTCCACCGGGCCACCCAGGCGGGTGTTCAGCTCGGTGAAGCGATCCCATTCGTCCATGCGCCGGATACCACTCTTGCCGGCCTTGAACGCGGCCGAGATGGTTGGCCAGTCGCTACCCAGGGAGGTGATACCGGCCATACCGGTGACGACTACACGCTTCATCAGCACAGACCGCCATTCACCGCGAGAACCTGACGGGTAATGTACGCCGCTTCGCTGGACATCAGGAAGTTCACCGCACCAGCGACTTCCTCCGGTGTGCCCATACGCGCCGCCGGAATCATCTTGAGGATCTCTTCGACCGGTACCAGTTCGTCGATAATCTCGGTATCGATCAGGCCGGGTGCCACGCAGTTCACCGTGATCTTGCGTTTGGCCAGCTCGATCGCCAGGGCCTTGGCGGCGCCGATCACGCCGGCCTTGGAGGCGCTGTAGTTGACCTGACCACGGTTGCCGACCAGCCCCGACACCGAGGTGATGCAGACGATGCGCCCAGGCGCGCGACGGCGAATCATCGGCATGGTCAGCGGGTGCAGCACGTTGTAGAAACCGTCCAGGTTGGTGCGCAGCACCTGGTCCCAGTCGTCTTCGGAGAGGGCCGGGAAGGCACCATCGCGGGTCAGGCCGGCGTTGCACACCACGCCGTAGTAGGCGCCGTGCTGTTCGACATCGGCCTCCAGCGCTTCGCGGCAGGCGGCGCGGTCGGATACGTCGAATTGCAGGATGCGCGCCTGGCGCCCCAGCTCGGTGATTTGCGCCTGCACGGCTTCGGCCTCATCTCGGCGCGAACGGCAGTGCAGGACGATGTCATGGCCCGAGCGCGCCAGGCGCAAGGCGATGGCGCGGCCGATACCACGGCTGGAGCCGGTGACCAGAACGGTGGCGGCAGAAGTATTTTCAGTCATGGGATTGTTCTTGCGATTCTTGAAGATAGACCGCCGGTTGCGGCGGGCGGAATACATTGAGGCGGGCTTCGGCCTGGATGCCAGGGCCGGTCAGGTGGCATTCGAACACGCCCATGCCGTTGTCGTCCTGTAGCGAGCACTGAGCGCGGATGTGCAGTTCGCTGCCGGCCGGGAAGTGCTCTACGTTGCAGTTGTACTTGCGTGTGCCGAGCAGAAAGCCCAGCTCCACCGGCAGGCCGGCACGCTTGGCCTGGACGCCGGCGAAGGCGGCGATGGCCTGCGCCATCAGCTCGATGCCGGTCCAGGCCGGCAGGTGGCCGTCGGCGTCGCTGAGCAGGCCGTGCGGGCGTACGACGAGGCGCACCTCGATCGCTTCCGTGTCGCAGCTCAGGACTTCGTCGAGCAGCACCATGTTGCCGGCATGAGGCACCAGTTCGGCGACGGGCCACAGCTTCATGGCGCATCCCCCAGAATCAGGGCGACATTGTTGCCGCCAAAGGCGAAGGAGTTGCTCATCAGGTGGCGGCCCTGGCTACGAGGCAGCCGGGCCCCGGCCTGGACGAGTTCGATCGGGGCCAATTCTGGATCGCGCTGCCCGTCCCAGAGGTGCGGCGGCAGCAGGCCGTCACGGTTGTAGTCGCTCAGGGTCAGCCAGCAGAAGGCCGCCTCCAGCGCACCTGCTGCGCCCAGGGTATGGCCGGTCATGGGCTTGCTCGATGAGCAGGGCAGGCCGTTGGGGAACAGGCCATGTACGGCCTTGCTCTCCATCGAGTCGTTATGCCGGGTGGCGGTGCCATGCAGGTTGAGGTAGTCGATCCGATCCGGCGTCAGGCCAGCATTGGCCAGGGCCTTTTCCATCGCGCTGCGTGCGCCGAGACCGTCCGGGTGCGGGGCAGAGATATGGTGGGCGTCGGAGCTGGCGCCGCCACCGAGAAAGGCGATGGGCGCGGGCTCACGCGTCATCAGGAAGAGGGCCGCGGCTTCGCCGATATTGATGCCGTTGCGGTTCACCGAGAACGGATTGCAGGGCTCGGCGGATACCGCCTCCAGCGATGAGAAACCATTGAGCGTCAGGCTGCACAGACTGTCCACACCGCCGCAGATCACCGCGTCGCACAGCCCCATGCGCAGCAGGCGATGGGCGCTGAGCAGGGCGCGGGCGCTGGAGGTGCAGGCCGTGGACTGGCAGTACACCGGCCCGCCAAGCTTCAGCCAGTCCGCCAGGAAATTCGCTGGCGCGGCCATCTCCTGCTGAGCGTAATGGTAGTCGGCAGGCAGCTCGCCTTCGCTGAGATGGCGCCCGATGTGGTCGCCCGCTTCGCGAATGCCCGAGGTGCTGGTGCCCAGCACCAAGCCGACGCGATGAGCGCCATGGCGGGCGATGGCCGCCCGCAGCTCGGGTTCGATCTGCAGCGCCGCAGCCAGCAGCAGCTGGTTGTTGCGGCTGTGCGAACGCTCGAAGCCGGGCGGCATGGCCGGCAGCTCGGTATGCACGGCACCGACCGTCAGGCTGCGCTCGCTGACCCAACCCTCTTCGGCACGCATGCCCGAGGCGTCGCCGGCGAACAGCGCATCGGCGACGGCCTGCTTGCCTTCGCCGAGGGCACAGAGCAGGCCGAGCGCATTGAGGTAGCCAGGGATGGGGGCGCGGGACATCAATCGTTTTCTTCCAGGTTCAGTGCACGTATCCGGTAGTTCAGGCCGGTCTTGCCCAGGGTGAAATCCAGCGGGCCGTGGTAGTCGATGATCCAGTCCGGCGCGAGTCGGCGCCGGTCATCGCCTGCTTGTTGCCAACTGCTGGCCGGGTAGGCCTGCAGCGCATCCTCTCGGGTCAGAGCGAACAACAGCGCGGCGAACAGTTCACGCGCCTCGGCATTTGGGGGCAGCAAGCCGTCGTTGCGCCATTGTCCTGCATCCAGCAGCTGGCGTGCCTGTGGGATGCCGAGTGGATCCATCAGTGACCAGCGCAGGGCCGAGCCCTCGCCTTGGATCACCAGCAGCCAGTCCTGTCGCACCTGCGCCTGCTCACGCTGGATCTGCAGGCTGAGCGGCAAGGGGGCGACCAGTACTGGTGGCGTTTGCGGCACGGGGGTATGGGCGGCGCAGGCGCTCAGCAGCAGGCTGACGACGAACAGGAGTATGCGTGGCATCACGGCTTGCGCGCCACTACGTTGAGCAGCGTTTCGTCGCGCTTGCCGACGGGCTTGGGACGCATCAGCCCCCAGCGCTCCAGCAGGCCGAAGTCCTTGGCCCGGCTCCACCACAGGTAGGGATAGGAGGTGCTGGCATCGTCGAACTGGAAACCCTGCTCACGCAGCATGTCCAGGTATTGTTCGGCGCTGCGTTGTACGTGCATCGGGTGACGGAACAGCCAGCGGATCACCCAGGTGTCGATGTAGAACTTGGTCGACTCGGCCAGCAGCAGTCGCCCGCCCGGTTTGAGCACGCGCCAGAACTCGGCGAGGGCTTTCTCCTGTTCCACCAGGTGATGCAGCGTCTGATGGCAGAACAGCAGGTCGACGCTGGCGTCGGGCAGGTCGATTGCCGCGCAGTCGCTGGCGACCAACTCAACCTCCAGGCCGAGGCGCTCGGCCTCGCGGCGCGAGCACTCGAGGCTGTGTGGGTCGGCGTCGAGACCGATCATCCGCGCCGGTACGAAGGCGGCGTCGAGCAGGCCGAAGGAGCGCCCTTGGCCGCAACCCGCGTCCAGCAGGACGGGGGCGTGCGGCAGTGGTTCGCCTAGCAGGCGTACCAGATCGGTGATCGCGACCCGCAGTACGTGGTGTTGCCACACATGGCTCTGCAGGAACCAGAAGCCAAAGCGGGTTTCTTCGACGTAGGTGGGCGAGACGGGGCGCAGGGCGTTCATCGACGGTCCTTGTCAGTTCGAGGAGCAAAGCTCGGCCAGCACCCGCAGGCGCCGACGAGGTTCGGAAACATAGGGATTCTTACCGTCCCAGGCGTAGCCGGCAAGGATCGAGCTGATCATGCGGCGGATCTCCGGGGAGGCTTTTTCGTAGTAGATCACGTCCTGGAAGGAACCCTCGTACCAGCCTTCGACGTAGACGCGGAAGGTGTCCACGCCGCGTTTGAGCGGGATGGCGAACTCGTTTTCCCAGTCCACCTTTTCGCCACCCAGCTGACGATGCAGCAGTCCGGCGGCCATGCTCGCCGAGCGCATGGCGATGGTCACCCCCGAGCTGAATACCGGGTCGAGAAACTCGGCAGCGTTGCCCAGCAGGGCAAAGCCTGGCCCGTGCAGGCTCTTGACGTTGGCCGAGTAACCGTTGATCTCGCGCGCCGGTGTATCCCACACCGCATTGCCCAGCACCTTGCTCAGCGATGGGGTTTCGGCGACGAACTGCTTGAGGCAGGCATCGAGATCCTTCGGGTAGTTCTCATAGTGCTCGGCCGCAGCGACCACACCCAGCGAGCAGCGGCCGTTGCTGAATGGAATGGTCCAGAACCACACGTCACGCAGGGTCGGGTGAGTGGTGATGAGGATCATCTCGCGGTTGAAACCCGAGGCCGGGTCGATACGGTCCTCGATATGGGTGAACACGGCGCGACGGACCGGGAAGGCCGACGGTGTGTCGAGGTCGAGCAAGCGCGGCAGTACACGGCCATAACCGCTGCCGTCGAGGACGAAAGCGCACTCGACCTGGTACTCGAAGCCGTCGGCCAGGCGGCGTACCGACAGGCGCGGGCAGTCGCCGGAGAAATCCGCGGCGAAGATTTCCTCCTCGTAGCGGATCTCCACGCCCTGACGCTCGGCCTCGTCGGCCAGCAGCTTGTCGAAGTCGGCGCGAATCACCTGATAGGTCGAGCCCTTGCCCTCGGTGAACTTGTCGCGGAAGTCGAAGCTGGTGTAACGATCGCCCCAGGCGAACGCGGCGCCGTGCTTGGTCTGGAAACCGGCTGCCTGCACCGCTTCGAGCATGCCTGCTTCCTCGACGAAGTCCAGGCAGTGCGACAGCAGACTTTCGCCGATGGAAAAGCGTGGGAAACGCTGGCGCTCAAGCACCAGCACGTCATGGCCCTGGCGTTTGAGAATGGCGGCGGCGATGGCGCCGGACGGACCGGCACCGATGACGACGATCTGGCGTTGTTCGAGTTCAGGAGATTTCATAGCGGGCTTTCGCTTCATGATTGGCCACGTGCCGACCCAGCAGGGCAGGTAGCAGAGTAGAGAACAGACTCATCAGCAGCAGGCCGAAGTACACCGTTGAATCAATCAGCTGGAGCTGCAGGAGCAGGTTGAGGAACACGATTTCGGTCAGGCCACGGATATTCAGCAGCAGGCTTTCACGCCATTTGATCCGGGCCGGCGCAGCCGGATCTGCCCAATGCAGGCCCAGCCAGCTACCAAGCACCTTGCTGATGACCGGCAGCGCCAGCAGGGTACCTATCACCAGCCAGGACAGGTGTTGATCCAGGCCATGGAAATCGACGCGCAGCACGCCATAGGTGAGTATCAGCGGAACCGCGAGGCCATTCATCGCCAGCTTCCAGTGGCGCTCCGCCAGCGGCAGGACGAAGGGCTGGCGCAGGTAGCCCAGGCACAGCATGTAGCCGATGCCGAACACCAGCGCATTCAGTTCAAGCTGCTCGAAGGCCAGCATCAAGGCGAAGAATGGCAGGCTGTAGAACGCGGGGTGGTTCAGCCTGAGTGAGCGCAGCAGCAGAGGCAGCAGCGCCGCCAGCAGGGGCCACAGGAGTATCGTGGGCTGGCTGCTGCCCTGAGCGAGACCGAACAGGCTCCAGCACATGAAATCCATCAGGATCGCCGCATGCAGCAGGCGTTTGCTGTCGGCCGCCGTGTAACCGATGCTCTGCAGAAACAGGTAGAGCACGGGAATGGCGGTGATGGAGAACAGCAGGCCGATCCCGATCGCACTCAGCCAGCCGCGCTCGCCGGGCAGCAGCCAGAGCGAACAGGCCAGGCCGGCGAGCATCGGCACGAGAAAGCTGGGCAGGGCGATCTTCACGCACGCCGGGCTGAGGTCCAGGTCGATCACATCGCTGAGGATGTAGCCCAGCAGCAGCGCGAAACACAGTCCATAGGCCAGGTCCAGCCAGCCGGGTGCGAGCAGCTCGGCGGCGCTCAGGTGCAGGTGCGGCTCGGCCCAGAGTAACAGCAGCGCCGGGATGGCCAGCGCGGCCACCAGCAGTTGGCCGACGATGGGAATCAGGCGTCGCCCGCCGAGTACGCTGACCATCGCGTAGAGCACCAGGGCCAATAGCCAGAACAGAGCGACGCTCACGGATGCTGCTCCCGTTTATGTGCATCAGCAGCCCAGGGGGCGAGAAGAAAACTGAAGGCCAGGCCGATGCTGATGGTCAGGCCGAAGTTGCTCACCGCCGGTGTGCTGGACACTGCCAGCAGGCCGAACGATAGCCAGGTGGTCAGTGCCGACAGCAGAGTGCCGAGCAGGCTGGTGGCGGCGCCGCCGACCTGTTCACGGATCAGAATGGCATAGTCGACGCCGATGGCGGTGACCAGCAGCAGGCCGAACAGGCTGAACAGCGTCAGCGGCTGGCCTAGCCAGCCGAGGCTCGCCAGGCTGGCCAACGCTGCCAGCAGCGATACCGCCAGCACGCGAGCTGCGCCGCGTGCGCCGAACGAGAAACACAGCACGACGAAGATCAGCAGGCAGGAGGCCAGTTTCAACTCGGCGGCGCTGACCTGAGTAGCGGCGAACAGGCGATTGAGTTCGCCGAGGCGGTCGACCAGCTTTACGCCTTCCAGCCCTTCGGACTGCGCCACGAGCAGGTCACTGTCGCTCAGTCCCTGCAGGCTGATCAATCCGGCAACCTGACCGTTGGCTTCATTGCCCAGCCAGAGCGGTCGCCAGGGTTCACCGAGCGGTGCGGCGAGCACCTGTTGGATATTCAGTAGTGGCAGCGCTTGCAGCTGCCGCACCTCTTGCTCGATGGCGGTGAGGGGAATGCCCAGCTCGGTGAGCGCGGCGCTGTGTTGCGGCAGCTGCGCCAGTGCCTGGCGCAGTTTTGCCTGCTGGGAGACGGGCGCTACCAGTTGACTCAAAGCCAGGTAGCTCTTCAGCTGGCCTTGCTCCACCAGCTTGTCCAGGCGCTGGCTCAACTGCAGCTGGCGTTGCAGCAGTTGCTCTTCGTCGTCGCCGCGCACCAGAAAGAACTGGCTGGTAGGCTGCGCCCCGACGATCTGGCTGATGGCTTTCGATTGCTCCAGCAATTGCGGCGGCACGCTGGCCCACTGGCGCAGGTCGTCCTTGTGCGAGAGTTGCAGCAGGCCGCCCGCGCAGAACAGGGCGAAGATCAACAGCAGCCAGGGTGTCGACAGGCGACGCAGCAAGGCTTCGCGCCAGGCGAGCAGGTGCTGCGCCAAGTTGTGGGGCGGCTGCCACGGACGGATCGCGGCCTTGCCCAGCAATGTCGGCAGTAGAAACAGGGTGCTCAGATAGGCACCGAGGAGACCGGCAGCAGAAAAGATCGCCACCTGCTTGAGCGCCGGGAAGGGCGTGAAGGCCAGGGCGAGATAACCGATGACATTGGTCAGCAGACCGAGGGTCAGGCCGAGCAGCGTGGCACGCAGGGCACGCCAGCTGTCCCAGGGTTGCAGCGTCCAGCTTTTCGACAGCAGGTGCAGCGGATAATCGACGGCCACGCCGATCAGGCTGGCGCCCAGCACCAGGGTCATCACGTGGACATGGCCGAATACCGCGACGCAGGCCGTAAGTCCGGCCAGCACGCCGATGGCGGCCGGTACGAACGCCAGCAGCACGCGCACGCGTCGGAACACCAGCAGCATCATCAGCAGGGCGCCAGCACTGGCCAGCCCGCCCATCAGACTGATCTCGCGGGTGGCCTGCCGCTGGCCATGGGCGGAATAGAGCAGGCCGCTGCTGGCGAGCATCTGGCCGCCGCGCGCCTCGACTTCAGTGCGCGCCTGGGCGACCAGATCGTCCACTGCCAGAGCCAGGTTGCCGTCGAAGGCGTCGGCATTGGTTTGGGCGCGCAGCAGGGCCCAGGTGGTGCCGGCGTTTTCGGCGATCAGCGCACCGCTGAGATCGACCTGGATATTGTGATGATGCGGGAGATTCTTCTCGGCCAGCGTACTCAGGCCGAGCAGATCGTCATTGGTGGCGACGACACCCTGGCTGCGAAAGGGGTCGAACAGGTCCTGGATGCGCCTGGCAACGAACGCCGCAGGATCGTCGATCAGCAACTGGCGGTCGGCTGGCGGCAGCAGCGCCAGGCGTTGCTCCTGCAATTGCTGGCGGATGGCGCTCAGGTCGGCTTGCGGGTCCCACTGCACCTTCTCGAACAGCGTCTGCTGTTGCCAGCGGGCGCCCAGCTGCGCTGCCAGCGCCAGGGCCTGTTGGCGCTCCGGGTGGTTGATCAGTACCAGCAGTTCGCGGTTGAGCGGCTCCTGCATGCGCTGCACGGCCTGCTCTTCGAGGGCTTCAGGCTTGCCGCTGGGCACCAACTCCAGCAGGTTGGCCGAGATCGGTGCACCGCCGCGCCACTGCCAGGCGGCAACGACAATGAGCAGCAGCAGGGCAAGCGGGAACAGTCGTGAGCCCCAGTATTCAACTCTGGAAGTCATGTTGCTCCGTGTCGCTCAGGGACTGGTCGGCCTGATTGTCCTCGAGACGCAGCACGGTGCTGTCGCCCTGGGTTTCCTGTAGTTCGATGCGTTGCACCAGCTCACCACCGCGGATCACGATGGCGTTGAATACCTGTTTGAGCAGCACGCTGCGCGGCTTCAGATCGAGCTGCCAGGCGTCGGCGGTGCCGCTCAGGCTGAGTTCGAAGTCCTGGCGCAGGCCGCTGCTGTCACCCTTGAGCACGGCGAGAAACAGGCGGTTCTGCTGGGCAGTGGCGCTTTGCTGGGCGACGAACTGCCAGCCTTGCTCGGTGCGCCGGGCAATGCCTTTGTCGTCGATGCGGTAGTCCTGCTGCAGCGGGCGTTCGAGTAGCCAGAGCAGGCCGTGATCCCTGGCCAGGACGAAGGTGCCGCGGCTGGTCAGCGGTTGCGGCAGGGCACGCAGGTGCTTTTCCTGAACGAAACTGCCGCGCACCACCTCGGGTTTGCCGAGCTGCTCACTGAGCTGGTCGAGGTCGAAGGCCAGCGCCAGTTGCGCTGTGGCTGTCAGGACCAGGCCCAGAGCCGCACCGATAAGGCGTTTCACGCAATGGCCCTCTGCACGGCATCGATGAAGACCTGTGGCGAGGCGAACTGCATTTCCCGCGTGGCGATTTCCACGGCCACCTGCACGGTGCTGCCGCGAGTCATGCGCTCGCCCGTCTCGGCGTCGCTGATCAGATAGTTGATCTTCAGGCGGCTCTCCCATTCGACCAGGTCGGCGCGCACGATGATGCGCTGACCGAACTGCGCGCCGCGCACGTAGCGAACCTGCAGGTCGATCACCGGCCAGGCGTAGCCGGAGTCGCGCATCTGCCGGTAGTTGTGGTCGAGCTTGTCGAGCAACGCGCAGCGCGCCTGCTCGAAGTATTTGACGTAGTGGCCATGCCAGACGATCTCCATCATGTCGACGTCATAGAACTGCACCTGCAGTTCGATTTCCGCCTGCAGTACGCCCTTGCTACGCATACAGCCTCCAGTGCTGGGCACGGATACGTTCCAGGCACAGGCGCAGCTCGCCTTCCAGGGCGCGGTCTTCGATCACCGGCGGGAAGTCGCAGGCCAGTTGCTCGCGCATCGCCGCCAGCGGCGCCGGGATGTCGCGCTTGCCGGCACGCTCGCGCAGCCAGACGCCCTGGTTGGCGGCCAGCAAGGTGGCGGCGGCCACCTGCTCGGTCAGCTCCAGGCTGCGCAGCGCATCGCGTGCGGCGATGGTGCCCATGCTCACCTTGTCCTGGTTGTGGCATTCGGTGGAGCGCGAGAACACGCTGGCCGGCATGGTGTTCTTCAGCGCTTCGGCGGTCCAGGCGCTGGCGCCGATCTGCACGGCCTTGAAGCCATGGTTGATCATCGCCGTTTCCACTGGTGCGCCGGACAGATTGCTCGGCAGGCCATGGTTGTAACGGGTGTCGACCAGCAGGGCGAGCTGGCGGTCGAGCAGGTCGGCGACGTTGCCCACCAGGTTTTTCAGGCTGTCCATGGCGAAGGCGATATGCCCACCATAGAAATGCCCACCGTGCAAGGTGCGTTCGGTCTCGGCATCGAACAATGGGTTGTCGTTGGCGCTGTTGAGTTCGGTCTCGATGAACTGACGCAGCAGGCCCAGGCTGTCGGCCAGCACCCCGAGCACGTGCGGTGCGCAACGGATCGAGTAGCGGTCCTGCAGGCGGTGCAGCGGCGGCAGCGGCGCCTCGACGGCCAGGTCCTGGCGAATCCAGGCGGCGACCTGGGTCTGACCAAGATGAGGCTTGGCGGCGAACAGGCGCTCGTCGAAATGCTCCGGGTTGCCTTCCAGGGCGATCACGTTGAGCGCGGTGATGCGCGTGGCCAGCTTCAGCAGGTAGTCGGCGCGGGCGTAGGCCAGGCAGGCCAGGGCGGTCATCACCGCGGTGCCGTTCATCAGCGCCAGGGCTTCCTTCGGACGCAGAGTCAGCGGCGTCCAGCCCAGTTCGCGATGCACATCCGCCGCACTGCGTCGTTCGCCCTTGTACAGCACCTCGCGCTCACCGCTGAGGGTGGCGGCGACGTAGGACAGCGGGGTGAGATCGCCGCTGGCACCGACCGACCCTTCTTCCGGGATCAGTGGCAGCACGTCATGATCGATGAACGCCTGGATGCGCTCCAGCAGCTCCACCCGTACCCCGGACACACCGTGGCACAGCGACTGCAAGCGGGCGGCGAGCACGGCACGCGTGCTGGGTGCGTCGAGCAGCTTGCCCAGACCGCAACCATGGAAGGTGAACAGGTGCTGGGGCAGGGCCTCGACCTGGTGCAGCGGCACCGCCACCACGCAGGAGTCGCCATAGCCGGTGGTGACGCCGTAGATCACGCCTTCCTTGTCCAGCAGGGTGTCGAGAAAGCGTGCGCCCTTGGCGATCTTTTCCCGGTAAGCCGCATCGTCCTGCAACTGGGCGCGAGCCTGGCGCTGCGACAGGGCTACGATGTTCTCGATGGTCAGGGCGCGCTCGCCGAAGATCACCGGCTCAGGCTGGTATGTCGTCATCTCGCTTCCAGAATGGGTAGAAGTTGAACCATTGTTGTGGGGCGTCCAGGCAGTGTTCACCCAGGCGTTGCGCATAGCGTTGTGTCCAGTCGCGGATCACCTGATCGCGCTCGCTGCGCTTCCAGGTCACCGCGTCGGCGAAGTGCTCCAGGCGCACCTGGTAGCGGCCGTCGATCTTCAGGCAGTGAATCAGGTCGACCTGGCACTGCAGCAAGCCGGCCAGCAACCAGGGGCCCTGGGGGAAAGCGGCCGGCAAACCGAGGAAGTCGACCACCACGCGGCGCCCGCCGTGCAGGGGCACGCGATCACCGGCGATAGCCAGCCATTCACCGCGTTCCAGGCGTTCGGCCAGTTGCAGCATGATCGCCGGGTCCAGTTCGCTGACCTGGATCAGGCGCAGGTGGCTGGCGCCGGACTCGCCCAGCAGCCGGTTGAAGCGCTCGGCATGCTTGGTGTGCACCAGCACGTTCATGCGCACCTTTTCGCCCAGCTCGGCCAAGGCCCGGCACACTTCCAGATTGCCCAGGTGCGCGCCTACCAGAAGACGGCCACGGCTGTCGCCGTGCAGTCGTTCACGAAGGTTGTCGGGGTCGACCAGCTGCAGTTCCTGCAGCGCCAGGCGGCCATTCCACACATCGACCTTGTCCAGCAGGCTATCGGCGAAGGCGAAGAACTGACGAAGCACCGATCTCCGGCTGGGGCGCAAGTCGGGACGTGCGCTCCAGGCTGCCAAGTTGTGTTGATACTCCTGGATGCTGGTGCGTGCGCTGCGGCCAAAGGTGTAGAAATACAGGACGATCAGATACAGCAGCGGCACCAGCGGACGGCGGCCAAGCAGGCGCGCGGCCGCGACGGTGAAACGCATCAGCAGAAAACTGCCGCGTTCCTTCTGCCGCGCCCAGTGATCGTTATGCTCGGCAGTGCTCATGCGACCAGCCTGCGCCAGAGAATGCGTGGCGCGCGCAGCAGCATGCCGAAGAACAGGCGGGCATGCATGGCCGAAATCAGCAGATTGTCGTGCCACAGGCGAAAGTGCGAGAGGCCATCGGCCGGGTAATGTACGCGAGTCGGCAACCAGTGCATCGGCTGTTCGCGCCAGGCCATGCGCACCAGGATCTCGGTATCGAAATCCATGCGCCGACCGAGTTTCACGCTGTCGAGCAGCGCCAGGGTGGCGGGCAGCGGATAGACGCGAAAGCCGCACATGGAGTCGCGAACCTGCAGCGACAGGCAGTTGATCCACACCCATACGTGGGTCAGGTAGCGGGCATAGAGGCGCGATCTGGGCACGCTCGTATCGTATTGCGGGTAGCCGCATACCATCGCTTCTGGATGCGCTCGAGCGGTGTCGAGGAAATCGTCGATCCGGCTCAGGTCGTGCTGGCCGTCGGCATCGACCTGCAGGGCATGGCTGTAACCGAGGCGCGCCGCTTCGCGCAGGCCGGCCATCACCGCGCTGCCCTTGCCCAGGTTGCCGGGCAGGCGCAGTAGATGAACGTCCGCCTGTTGCGCCAGTTGGTCCATGACTGCAGCGCAGGAGGCGCTGGAGCCGTCATCCACAAGCACGCAGGGCAGCCCGGCGCGCTGCAGTTCGCTGACCACGCCGGGCAATGGCCGCTCGTGGTTGTAAACCGGGATCACCGCGCAGGGCTTGAAGCCTGACTCAGCCATGGGCCGGCTCCAGCAGAATTCGACCGGAGGAGCAGGGCGCATCGCCATTGTGGTAAGCGAAGTAGAGCTTGCCGCGTTCGGCATCAAAACGCAGGGTCAGCTGCAGGGTGTCGCCGGGGCGTACCAGTTGCTGGAACTTGAGCACTTCCATGCCGGCGAAGCGAGGTGGCAGCTGGGCGATCAGGTCACGGGCCAGCTGCTGGGCCCAGTCCACCTGCACCACGCCCGGCAACACCGGGGTTTGCGGGAAGTGGCCGGTGAAATGGGCAAGGTCCAGCGGTACCAGCAGCTGCAGGTGCCATTCGCCGTCGCGCTCTTCAGCGCTCACGGGCTCTACCCGCGTCGGCCGCGGGGCAGTCAGTAGACTGTCGATCTGGCTTTGCGGCAGTTTGCCCTGGCTGCTGTAGGGCAGTTCCAGCAACAGGCGCCAGCGACGCGGCAGGGCAATGGCCTCGCAGTGATCGGCCAGGTGCCGGCGCAGGGTCTCGGTCAGGGTGCGGCGGCCCTGGTTGCGCAGTGCGTATACGCCGCTCGGGCTGAGAGTCAGCACTGCGCCGAGGAAGGCGCGGCCTTCCTGAACGACACCGAGACGGGCGTCGGCGACCCAGTCATGGCTGATCAGCGCTTGTTCGAGCATGGGCAGGGAGATGCGTTTTTCTTCCAGCTTGACGATGCGGTCGAGGCGTCCACGCAGGACGAAACGGCCGTCAGCGCCGATCTCGGCGGCATCCGCGCTCTGTTCGATATGCCCTGCCGGCAGGTATGGCGAGACGATGCGCAGGGCGCCGGTTTCATCGAGGCTCAATTCGACCCCGCGGAATGGCTGCCAGGCCGTGTCGCCCTGGCGCCAGCCGATACCGCCGGTTTCCGAGCTGCCGTAGATTTCCGTTGGCCACTGACCCAGGCGTTCGTGCAGTGCCTGAGCTGCTTCTGCCGGCAGGGCACCGCCGGAGGAAAAGACCTGTTTGACCCGGCTCAGCGCTGGCCAGTCGAGGTTGTCGCCCATCCGCTTGAGCAGGGCCGGGCTTGCGATCCAGGCGAATTCGGTGTGGCTCAGGCTCGCCCGTTGCAGGTCTTCGGGAAAAGGCAGGGCCCGACGATACAGAGGGCGACCGGCACACAAGGGCCAGAGCAGGCGGAATAGCAGGCCGTAGATATGTTGGCAGGCCACGCTGCCGAGCATGGTCGCCGTACCCAGGTTGGCGCCCCAGAGTTGTTCCAGCGCCTCGACCTCATTGGCCAGCTGCGTCAGGCTCTTGTCGATCAGCTTGGGCTCGCCGCTGGAGCCTGAGGTACACAGGGTCAGGCGGCAGGCGTCGGGCTGCAGGCGAGCGCCAGGCAGCGCGGTGGCGGCCTCGAATTGGTCAAGGCTGTCCAGCCACAGGTCGACCTGCGCGGCCAGGCGCTGTCGCGTTTGCGCCTGGGCATCGGCCGGCAGCAGTACCTGCACACCGGCGCGCCAGGCACCGAGCAGCGCGACGGCCAGTTCACCGGCATCCTCCAGATACAGCGCTACGCGCTGAGCTCCGCGCGCCTGAAGGGCCGCGGCCAGAGACAAGGCGCGGTGGCGCAGCTCAGGCTGGTGAAGGTTCGGTTCCAGGGCGACCAGGCGCTCCGGGTGAGCCTCCAGCAGCAGGTCGGTGAGGGGCAGCCAGGTCATTCGTGTTTCCTTACTTGCTGACGGATCAGCCATTCGCCAGCGAACATCAGGCCAATCAGGCCGTAAGAGATCAATCCGGTGTAAAGCGTCCACCAGGAGAGCGGAGCCCAGGCCGCGAGGGCCATCAACAGGAAGGTGTTGCCGAGAAAGAACAGTGCCCAGACCTGGGTGACCCTGCGGGTATAGCGCACCGCGATTTCCGGCAGTTCGGGCTCGCACAGGCGTGCCATGCGCTCGACCAGCGGCGGGCCGAACTTCAGGCTGAGACCGAACAGTGCCAGCAGCATGAGGTTGAGCAGTACCGGATACCAGCGCAACAGCGCCGGTTCGTCCGCCATGCCGAGTACCAGGCAGAACACCAGGGCAGCCGCGGCCAGCCACAGGCCGCCTGGGCGACGGCGCGCCGTTAGCGCACGGGCGAGCCATAGTCCGCCCAGCAGGGCAGCGAACAGGCGGGGTGACCAGTGCTCCATGCCGTAGTAGACGGCGAAGGGATAGAGTACGCCGGCTATCAGCAGCAGCAGGCCAAACAGGCGAGCCATGGGGTCAGGCTTGCGCCTGAGGCGCTTCGTTGATCAGGCGGTACACGGCCTCGACCACGTCGCCCACGCTGCGTACGCTCTTGAATTCTTCGGCGGCGAGCTTGCGGCCTGTTTGTCGTTTGATGTGGTCGATCAGGTCGACTGCATCGATGCTGTCGATCTCCAGATCTTCATACAGGCTGGCTTCCAGGGTCACACGCTCTTCATCCAGCTCGAACAGCTCTACCAGGGCGCTGCGCAGGGTGACGAAGATTTCTTCGCGGCTTTGCATCTGGAGTAATCCTCAAGCGGTTTGCTGGGCGGAAACGAACGCAGCCAGGCTCGCGACATTGGCGAAGTGCTTGCGAGTATCCTTGGCTTCGGCGTCGATCTTGATGCCGAAGCGTTTCTGGATCGCCAGCCCCAGCTCCAGAGCGTCTACCGAGTCCAGGCCCAGGCCTTCGCCAAAAAGAGTCTGTTCAGTGCCGATATCGTCGGCGCTCATGTCCTCGAGGCCTAGGGCATCGATGATCAGGGTCTTGATTTCACGTTGCAGATCGCTCATCTAAGGCGAGTTCCTTCATAAAGTGTTGATGCAGATGGTCGTTGAGCTTGCGCGAGGCAATCGGCAATGGGGCCTGCTCGGTGAATTGCCGCGGGTCGATATCCTCCCCGACCCGCAAGCGAAAATGAAAACGACGCGACGGGATGCTGTACCAGGGCTCGGCCTTGGTCAGGGTCGTGGGCGTCACGCTGATGACAACGGGGGTGACCACCTTGGCGCCGCGCACCGCGATCGCTGCGGCGCCGCGGTGAAACTCCGGGTTGGTGCCGGGCACCGTGCGGGTGCCCTCGGGAAAGATGATCAGGGTTTCGCCGCTTTGCAGGGCGCCTGCTGCCTCGTCGAGCATGTCCATGCTGCCGCTGTTGCTGATGTACTGAGCGGCGCGAATCGGCCCACGCATGCAGGGGTTTTCCCACAGGCTCTGCTTGACCACGCAGTTGGCGTCGCGGATGAAGGCGATCAGCACGACCACGTCGATCAGCGAGGGGTGATTGGCGATCACCATCTGCCCAGGGCGCCCCAGGCGCTCTGCACCCTCCACCTCATACGTGAGTACACCCGTGCGGAACATGAACTCGACGAATACGCGAAACGTGCGGCTGACCACTGCGCGCGCGCGAGTGCGGCGCTGCAGCAGGTCGCCAGGGAGCAGGCCGAGTACCGGAAAAACCAGCACGCGCAGCAGCACGCCGCCTATGCCGAACAGGGCGAAACTCAGTGCCGTCGCAATGAGCCTCCAGGCATACGGCGGGCTGTAGGCACTCAGTCCTCGTTGCGTGACCAGGTCCATTGACGGTCTTTCCAGTAGTGAATCAGCGTTCGCTGCCCGCCATGGTAGGCGCGCAACAGGTTCAGGGGATGTGGCCAGGCGGCGGATAAGCCGGATTCGGCGGGCGCGAGGCTCAAGGTCCAGGTTTTGCCGGGTTTCAGCAGCAGAGCCACCGCGTAGGAAAAAGGTACGTCATCTATATAGGGTCTATAGAGGCCGGGCGGCGATTCTTCTGCGACGACCAACAAGACGCCGGGGACACCCTCGGCGAGTAGCCCGCCAGCCTCGACCATGGCATGCTCCAGACCGTCTCCTGTCGCTGCAATGGCGGTCATTTCGCTGCTGTCCTCGCGCAGGATCGACCACAGGCCAATGATCGCGTTGTGCACGGATAAACTGAACTGGGTGGGCGACAGTGGTTCACCTTTCGCCAGTTCGTTAAGAATGGCAAGCGTGCGGGGGGTTTCGCCGTGACGCGATGCGAACACTAGGGGGAGCGGGCCTCGTCCTTCAACGAGAGGCCAGGCGACATGGAAAAGCATTCGTGCCAACCGGCTGAGGCGGCGACGTTGCATGGCGGGTAGAAAACTGACGTCCGGCTGCTGCTGGTCGTCGGGCACGACCACAGGGGCGCTGCACCAGGCACGCCAGTCATCCTCTGACTCCAGGCCGGGGGCCCAGGCGCGCAGTCCTTCGATCTGGAAATTCATAGCACGAGGCTTTCGCCACTCCGGGCATACTTCTGTTCGGCACGACGATACGCCTGAACGAAAAGAGCTCAGTCCGCGTCCATGGCATAGTGCCGGTATCTGTTCGGTCGGGCATTATCTAGATGCGCACAGAACTGTGCAAATGTTGTGCAGCTTCTTCTGATAGGCGGATGGTGGCAATGTGGTCTGCTTCTCGTGTCTGTCATGGGCTTTGCATAGAATTCGGAACATTCCTGAACAGGGAGAGCAGCGATGCGACGTGTGGTGTTCAACCAGAAGGGCGGCGTAGGCAAGTCCAGCATTGCCTGCAATCTCGCGGCGGTGAGTGCGGCGCAGGGTTATCGCACGCTGTTGATCGACCTGGATGCCCAGGCCAATTCGACTCATTACCTCACCGGGCTGACCGGCGAGGAAATCCCCATGGGGATCGCTGATTTTTTCAAGCAGATCCTCTCGTCCGGGCCGTTTTCCAAGAAGGGCAAGGTCGACATCTATGAGACGCCGTTCGACAACCTGCATGTGGTCACCGCCACCGCCGAACTGGCCGAACTGCAGCCCAAGCTGGAGCAGAAGCACAAGATCAACAAGCTGCGCAAACTGCTCGACGAATTGGCCGAGGATTATGATCACATCTACATGGACACCCCGCCGGCGCTGAATTTCTATACGGTGTCCGCGTTGATTGCCGCCGACCGTGTGTTGATCCCCTTCGACTGCGACAGCTTCTCGCGAAACGCCCTGTACGGCCTGCTGGCCGAGATCGAGGAGCTCAAGGAGGATCACAACGAGGCGCTGGAGGTGGAGGGCATCGTGGTCAATCAGTTCCAGCCGCGTGCCACCCTGCCGCAGCAGCTCCTGGACGAGCTGATCGCCGAAGGGCTGCCGGTGCTGCCGGTCAACCTGATGAGTTCGGTGAAGATGCGCGAGTCGCACCAGGCCTGCACGCCGCTGATCCATCTCGATGCGCGGCATAAGCTGACGCAGCAGTTCGTCGAGCTGCACGACCTACTCAACGCCGGTTGAGCATGAGCAAGGCGCCCGGAGGCGCCTTTTTCTTAAACCGCTGCTTCTAGCGCACCACGAATACGTCGCAGGGCGCCTTGTGCAGGAAATGCTGCGCCAGGCTGCCCAGCAGCGCCTGGGAAAAGGCGCTGCGGCCATGGCTGCCGAGCACCAGCAGCTCACCACGGCGGGTCTTGATCTGCTCCTGCAGGCTGCGCAGGATGCCGCCCTGGAGCACTTCGTGGCTCAGCTTAGGCCCGTCGGCCGGAAGCTTCTGCGCCTCGTCATGCAGCAATTGATCGATCAGTCCCTGCTGGGTCTGCAGTTGCAGTTCGACCTGCTGCGGCGTGCCCTTGTCCGGCTCGAACACGTGCAGGGCATGCAGCTCGGCCTTGCCAGGCAAAAGGAGGTAGGCCTGTCCCAGAGCGCTGCAGGCGCACAGGGAGAAGTCGATGGCGGCCAGCGCCCGTTGATAGGGCTGGAAGTCGTTACGCGCTACCAGCAGCAGCGGCACGGTGCAGCGACGGGCGATACGGTCGAGGCTGGTGCCGGAGAAGAAGTCGTGACGTTTCTGATGCCCGCCCAGTACCAGCAGGTCGCAACCGCTGTCCTGAACCTGTTGCAGCACCACGTCCGATGGCTTGCCGCTGAGCATGCGCAGCTCGGTACCGGGCGGGGCGTATTGGGTCAGGCTGCGGTCCAGTGCCTGGCGTGCCTTTTCGTGTTGCTCACTGCTCTGACTCGGATCCAGCACATGCAGCAGAGTCAGGCGGGCACCGTGCTGGCGTGCCAGCTGGGTGGCACGACATAGCGCCATGTCGGCGGTGTCGCGCAGGTCATGAGCGATGAGGATGTGATTGAACATGGTGGCGGCTCTCCTGCCGATACCCGTCGGCAATTTTATTGTGCCTGTTCAGATAGCCGCTCTTTTGACCTGTGGCAAGGTCGGGGACCGTTACCGATTGCGAATCCGCTAGCGACGCCATTCAGCGTAAACGCAATTGATAGTGACCGCGACTTTCTGCGACGACTTCACCGCTGCCGTCGGTCAGTTGCAGTTCCAGCAGGTAGTCGGCCTTGCCGTGCTGGCTCGCCTGTTCTTCGAGACGGGCGATTTCCTCTGCCGATAGACGCGCCTCCACCTGGATATCGCCCATGGCCGGACGACGAAAGCGCAGGTTCATTTCCTTGATGATGGGATAGAAACGCTGGGCGTCGAAGCTGGTCAGAAACAGCGCGCCGCCGGGAATTTCCGCGAGGGTGAAGAGGGCGCCGGCATACATGCTGCCGATATGGTTCTGGTTGCATTGCAGGGGCATGCGCAGGCGTACGAAACCGGGTTCGAGTACCTCGGCCTTGAGGCCGCTGCGTTTGACGAAGGCGATCTGCTCTTCGGTAAGTTGGCGGGCAATTTCCGTGGGCAGCGGCATGGCGAGACTCCTTTGGCGGGCGCTTCGCCAGACTAAGGCTTGCTCCCTGCGCTGCAATTGACCGCAGCGCCCGTGCTGACTGACCGAAGCGCTCAGACCGTAGCCCGGATGCAATCCGGGAATTGCAAGTCGGCCGTCCCCGGATTGCATCCGGCTACAGGCGTACCTAGATGCCCTGCTGGCGCAGCCAGGCCTGCAGTTGCGGCAGCGGCATGGCCCCGCTCTGGCGGGCAACTTCGACGCCGCCCTTGAAGAGGATCAGGCTGGGGATCGAGCGGATGCCCAGTTGCCCAGCCAGGTTGGGGTTGGCTTCGCTATCGAGTTTGCCCAGGCGGCAGCGTCCTTGCAGTTGCGCAGCAGCCTGCTGGAAGGTCGGGGCGAAGGCCTGGCAGGGGCCGCACCAGCTGGCCCAGACGTCCACCAGCAGCGGCAGGTCGCCCTTGAGCTGGCTGGCGAAGTTGCCTTGCGTCAGGGTGATGGGGGCCGCGGGCAGTACATCGCTCTTGCAGCGGCCGCAGCGCGGGGCATCGCTGACGCGCTCGGCGGGGATGCGATTGAGCCCGTTGCAATGCGGGCAGGGAATCAGCAGCGAATCGGGCATGGTGGCGAAACTCCGTGGGTCATAAGCTCCAGATGGAGTCGCCACCCCGGTATATCAAGTCAGACCGGCGTCAGCGGGAAAAACCAGGGGATGACCAGCGAGGCGACGCCCCACAACAGCAGATTCAGCGGAATGCCGATTTTCATGAAATCGGTGAAGCGATAGCCGCCGGCGTTGTAGACGAAGGTGTTGGTCTGGTAGCCGATGGGCGTGGCGAAGCTGGCGCTGGCGGCGAACATCACCGCGACCACGAAGGCGCGCGGATCGACACCCAGGTGCTGGGCCATGCCGATGGCGATGGGGGTCACCAGCACCGCCACCGCGTTGTTCGACAGCATCTCGGTGAGGATCGAGGTGAACAGGTAGATGAAGCTCAGCATCAACAGCGGGCCGGCCCAGGGCAGCCAGCTCATGACGTTCTCCACCAGCAATCTGACCAGGCCGACCTTGTCCATGGCGATGCTGATCGCCAGCATACCGAAGATCAGGCTGAGGATTTTCCAGACCACCGCCTTGTAGGCGTCTTCCACATCCAGGCAGCGGGTGGCCAGCACCGTCACGGCGCCGATGATCGCCAGGCCCTCGATGGGCATCACGCCAAAGGCGGCCAGCAGCATCACGGCCAGGGTCGCGAGAATGGCGATGGGCGCCTTGTCGCGGCGGAAGGCGCGCTCCTGCACGGCGTTGAGGCTGATCAGCTCACCGTTGTCGGCGAAGCGCTTGATCTGCGCCGGGGTGCCTTCGACCAGCATCACGTCGCCGAATTGCAGCTCGAACTCGTCGAGGTTGCCCTGCACATTTTCGTCCTGGCGATGCACGGCGAGCACGGCGATGCCATAGCGCGCGGTGAGGTCCAGATCGCGCATCGGCCGGTGGCTGTAGCGTGAGTTACGCCCGACTATGGCTTCGGCAAGGATCACGTCGTGGCTGCTGATGGTCTCGAAGGCGTCGCCACGGTTGAAGCTCAGGTGGCCGCTTTCGCGCAGCTCCACCACATCCTTGACCTGGCCATGCAGCACCAGACGGTCGCCGCTTGCGAGCTGGGTTTCGGCGTCGGGCTCGGTCAGCTCCTGTTCGTCGCGAAACAGCTTGAGCACCTGCAGGCCGCTGCCACCGTTGAGGTTGGCCTCGTGCAGGGTCTTGCCGATCATCGGCGAGTCGTGCGGCACCAGCAGTTCGGTCATGAAGGTACGCGACAGGTCCGGGCGCAACTGGCGCGACAGGGTCTCGCGCTCCGGCAGCAGGTGGCGGCCGATGGTCAGCAGATAGAGCATGCCGCAAGCAGCCATTACCAGGCCGACGCCGGTGATTTCGAAGATACCGAAGGGCGCCAGACCGGCCTTGCGCGCCACGCCGTCGACCAGGATGTTGGTCGAGGTGCCGATCATGGTCAGGGTGCCGCCAAGGATGGTGGCGTACGACAGCGGAATCAGCAGCTTGGAAGGCAGGGTGCCGGCTCGGCGTGCCAGAGCGATCGCCACCGGGGTGAGGATGGCCACAACCGGCGTGTTGTTCAGGCAGGCGGACACCACCAGTGCGGTCACGGTCAGGCCGGTAAGCACGCGAATCGGGCTGGTACCAACCAGATCCCCCAGCCAGTTGCCGAGGGCGTCGATGCAGCCAGTACGCTCCAGCGCGGCGGACAGCACGAACATGCAGGCGATGGTGACCGGTGCGGAGTTCGACAGCACGCTGAGCACTTCGCCCGGCGTCAGCAACTGGCTGACCAGCAAGGCGGCTACGGCGATGGCGGCGACGATGTCCGGACTCCACTTTTCCCGAATGAAGGCATAGAGCACCCAGATCAGCAGGGCGCCGACGAAGAGGAGGGGCAGGGAATCCCAGAGCATGAAAATCCTTAGAACCGGCCTCTGATCCGCAAGGCGCCTGACTGTTTGGGCAGTAGGGTCTCAACTGGCGGGGCGGCAGGCAGGTTCTTTTGCGTCGAATCTCGTGTGAGGTATCGGGCACGCACTGGGCGGCCTGGCTGGGCGCCAAGATAGAGAGGTTCTCTTAGATAGTCTAAGAATGTTTGGATAGATTGATATGCCTTTTCGGTTTAACAGATAAGCGACCGAGCGAGCCGAGCCGAACCTCAGGACGAACAACTGATCTCCAGGTGCTTACCCCATTCAGGCGGCCGTTCGGCATAGCGTTCCTTGCCCGGCTGCTCCTCGAACGGGCGGGACAACGCCGCGTGCAGTTCGCGCACCGGACCATAGTCACCAGCCTCGGCCGCTTCGATGGCCTGCTGCGCCAGATAATTGCGCAGGATGAACTTGGGATTGACCGCGTGCATGCGCGCCTGGCGTTCGTTTTGTTCCCCGCCTTCCAACTGACAGCGCGCCAGATAATCCTGGCCCCAGGCATCGAAGCCGGCCAGATCCACGAAGTCGTCACGCACGACTTCCAGCGCTTCGGCAGGCGCCTGCTGGCCAAGGTGGCGGAAGAACAGCGTGTAGTCGGTGGCCTTGCCCTGCTGCATCAGTTGCAACAGGCGCCGGATCAGCGCTTCGTCGTCGTCCTGGGCGCTGGTGAAGCCCAGGCGTTTGCGCATCAGATCGAGGTAGTGTGCCTGGTACAGCGGCAGGAACAGTTCCAGCGCCTCGCGCAGGCGCTCCACGGACGCGAATGGGGTCATGGCCTGAGCCAGGGCCGCCAGGTTCCAATGGGCGATGGGCACCTGGTTGCTGAAGCTGTAGCGGCCAGTGTCGTCGGAGTGATTGCAGATGTGATTGGCGTCGAAGTCGTCGAGGAAGGCGTAGGGGCCGTAGTCGAAGGTGATACCGAGGATCGACATGTTGTCGGTGTTCATCACCCCATGACAGAAACCGTAGGCTTGCCAGTAGGCGATCATCGCCGCGGTGCGCTCAATCACCTTGCGCAGCAGCGCCAGCCAGGGCTCGTCCTGCTCCAGGCAGGCCGGGAAATGGCAGGCCATGACGTGTTCGCCGAGCGTCTTCAGCTGCTCGTGCTGGCGGGTGTAGTAGAAGTATTCGAAGTGGCCGAAGCGCACATGACTCTGCGCCAGACGCAGCACCATCGCCGCGCTTTCCTTCTTCTCGCGCCACACGGGCGTTTCCGAGCCGGTGACACACAGCGCGCGCGAGCTGGGAATGCCGAGCGCATGCAGATGTTCGCTGGCGAGGAACTCGCGGATCGACGAGCGCAGCACCGCACGGCCATCGCCCATGCGCGAGTAGGGCGTCATGCCGGCGCCTTTGAGGTGCAGGTCCCAGTGCTCGCCAGCGGCGTTGACCACCTCGCCGAGCAGCAGGCCGCGACCATCGCCGAGTCGCGGCGTATAGCCGCCGAACTGGTGGCCGGAGTACACCATTGCGCGCGGCTCGGCCTCTTCCCACAGCTTGTGCCCCGCGAACAGCTCGGCGAACTCGGTGCGTTGCGCTTCGTCAGGGGCGAGATCGAGCAGGGCCATGGCCGACTCGCTCGCCACCACCAGGCGCGGCTGCTCGATAGGCTCGGGCAGCACCTCGGTGGAGAAGGCATCGCCGAGACGGGCGAAGCGGTTGTCGAAGGCTAGCTGGTCGAGGCTTTTCACGGGAGGTTCCTACCTGCTCAGGACGCTGCGGGCGGTTGGGGTGGTTGCTGCACGCTGGCGGCACCGGCTGCTGCAGCTTTGGCCAGACTCTTCTGATCCAGCTTCTGCTCGCCATGTTCCAGGTTTTTCACGTACACCTCGACCTGGCGGAAGGCGATGTTGATGCCGTTCTTCGGGAATTCGCGGTCGATGAAACGATTGATCTCGTCGGTGGCCGGGTTGCGGTCGCCGAGGTCGCGTACGTGGATGCGCAACTCGTGGTCGAGCGTGCTTTCGCCGAAGTTGAGGAAATACACCAGCGGTGCCGGCTCCTTCAGCACGCGTGAGTTTTCCTGCGCCGCCTGCAGCAGCAGCTTGCGTACCAGATCGAGGTCCGAACCATAGCCGACGCCGACCTTGAGGGTGACGCGAGTGACCGTATCGGTCAGCGACCAGTTGATCAACTGGCCGGTGATGAAGGTCTTGTTCGGAACGATGATTTCCTTGTGATCGAAATCGGTGATGGTGGTGGCGCGGATACGGATCTTGCTCACCGTGCCGGACAGGTTACCGATGGTCACCACGTCGCCGATGCGCACCGGGCGCTCGAACAGGATGATCAGGCCGGAGATGAAGTTGGCGAAGATTTCCTGCAGGCCGAAACCGAGGCCGACCGACAGCGCCGCCACCAGCCACTGCAACTTGTCCCAGCTGACGCCCAGCGTCGACAGCGTGGTGACGATGCCGATGGTCACCAGCGCATAGGACAGCAAGGTGGTAGTGGCGTAGGCACTGCCCTGCGCCAGGCGCATGCGCGACAGCACCAGGACCTCGAGCAGGCCGGGCAGGTTGCGCGCCAGCGCCACGGTGATGGCGACGATGATCAGCGCGCCGATCACGTCCATCAGGCTGATGGGCACCAGCGTCGTGTTGTCGCCGGTGCCGCTGCTGTATTCGTAGAGGTTGACGGTGTCGAGGTAGGTGAACACACCAATCAGATCGGCCCAGACCGCGTACAGGCAGACCAGGAAGCCGCCGAGCAGGGCCAGACGAATCAGGCGCAGGGACTGCTGGTTGACCTGCTCGATGTCCAGCGTGGGCTCTTCCACTGGTGATTCGCCATCCAGGCTTTCCTTGCTCTGCGCCTGACGCTTGGCCAGGGCGCGCTGGTAGGCCAGGCGCCGTGCCGCCACGCTCAGGCCGCGCACGAGGGTGGCCTCGACGAGCAGCAGAATGATCAGCAGGTAAAGGGTGTCGATCAGCCGGTCGGTGAGCTTGAGCGCGGTGTAGTAGTAGCCGAAGGCGACCGCGCCGATCAGAGCCAGCGGCAGCAGGTTGAACAGCACGCCGACGGTGGTACGCAGGGCCGAGGTGTTCTCGCGCAGCGGTGCGCTGAACAGCAGGTGGAACAGCAGCCAGGCCATCAGGGCATAGCAGCTCAGCACCACGGCGATACCGATCACGTCGTTGGCCAGGCTCGCCGGCTGGTGCTCGGCGATGCTCACCACGGCTACCAGAGCCATGACCACCAGGCCCAGGCGTCGCAGATGCTGGCGGAAGAAGGCCACGTTGGCCGGTGGCCAGTGGAAGTGTAGGATGGCCACCCCATCGGGTGACAGGATGCGGTGCAGGGTATAGAACACCAGCCAGGCCTCCGCCATCTCGTAGAGTGCGGCGCCCAGGTACAGGTTCTGCCCGCGCGCATCGTGCAGCAGGGCGTAGCCGCACAATGCCAGGAACAGCGTGACCGGCAACGCCAGGACCACGTTAAGCCCCAGTGCCATCGGCGTGTGCAGCTGGCTGTCGTGCTTGTAATGGCCGATGTCGCCATGCAGCGCGCCGAGCTTGTCGAGCAGGTACTGGCGACGCCAGAGGATCAGCGCGCAGAGCAGAATCAGCGGCAGAAACACCAGTGGCCGCTCGATCAGGCCTGCGCCCAGTTCGCTGATGGCCATGCCCCAGGGCATGTCGGCCAGTTGCTGCTGGAAATGACGCGGCGCCGTCTTCAGCCATTCGAGGTCGAGCGGCTTGTTGCTGGGAATCCAGAACATCTGCTCGTCGATGGTGGCGCGCAGGCTGCTGGCGGTGCTTTCCAGCTCCTTCTGGTTGAGCTGCAGAGTGATCGATTCGTTGAGCAGCGCGTTCAGCGAGCGGTTCAGGCGGTCGAGCAATTCACGCCGGGTAGTGAGTTGCTCGCGCAGTGCGTTGCGCAGCTCCGGGGTGACTTCTTCGCTCGGCTGGTCGCTGAGCAGGTTCTGCAGATAGCGGGCGGGATCGCTGATCTCCTCGCGCTGCTTGTTCAGCTCGAACTGATAGAGGCGAATGTCGGCGATCTCGTTGGCCAGCGAGCCGTCTTCGAGTGCCAGCTTCGGCAGCGCCTGCTTCTGCTGGTAGAGAATCCTCGACAGCAGCAGGCTGCCTTGCAGCACCCGGATCTGCTCGTCCAGCGCCTGGTTGGCCTGGTTGAGGTTATCCAGTTGCTGGCGGGTTTGCAGGTTCTGCTCGGTCAGGCCGTTGAGGCGCTCGGTCGCGCGTAGCAGGTAGTCGGAAAGCTTGAGATTTAACGAGCTCTCCCTGGCCAGCAGCTTGTCGGAGCTGGCGCGTTCGGCCTCGAGCGATTGCTCGGCGACGGTTTGTTCCGATTCCGCGCGGCGTCTTTCGTTGATCAGGCTCTGCAGGGCCTGACGCTCCTGCTCGGCGCGGTTGATGCGCTCCTCGAGCAACGCACGCTGGGCACTGCCGAGATCCTGCAGCAGGCTGTTGCCGGCCAGTTCCTGACGGCGCAGCTGGGTTTGTGCAGCGAGCAGCGAGAGCTCGGCGTTCAGCTGATTGCGCCGCTCCTGGGTCAGCGCCTTGCCCTCGTAGCGGCCGCTCTTGAGCGCGTCGTTGATCAGCTGGCTGCGCGCCTGATTCTGGCTGATCTCCGCCTGCGCGCGTTCCGGACGGGTCTGCGCGGTGATCACCAGGCTGGTGGCCTCGATGATCGCCTTGTTCCATTCGCTGATCTGGCTGGAGCGTTCGCTGAGCAGTTGTTCGAGCTGAGCGAGTGGGGTGCGCGCATGGCGTGTGGCGACCTGTTGTTCGGCGCTGGCCTTGAGCTTGTCCAGTTCGCGCTGGGCTTCGCTGATCAGACGCGGCGCATCGTCCAGCTGCGTGCGCAGGTCGTTGAGGCGTTGCTCGGCACTCTGCCGGTCCTGCAGCATGCGCAGCGTCTGCTCGAGGGTCTGCTTGAGCGCCAGTTGTTCGGCCTCCGGCAGCTTGCGGTCAGCCAGGCCGTCCAGGCTCTGCTGTACGTTTTCGGCCGTCGGCGGCTCCGCGGCGGCGAACACCTGTGGGATGCCGAGACACAAGGCGAACAGAACGGCAGCTAGGGAAAAGCGCGACAGATGCATGGTCGATTGATCTACTGAGTGGACGGTTGCGATTGAAATGCCCGCGGCACAACGAAGGCGCGGGCCTGATGGCCCGCGCATGATGCTGGTGCTGATGCTAGCAGAGTCCCTGCCAGGCGTATTAACCGCCTGCTAGAAGTGCAGCCCAGGGCCCGGACGTGTGCCCTCGGGGAATCTGACGCCGACTTTGCGCACCTTGTTCCCTTCCATGGCCGCCACCGTCCAGGTCAGTCCCTGCCACTCCACCTGGTCGCCGACGACCGGCTCGCCACCGATTTCATGGGCGATGAAGCGGCCCAGCGGCTGATTGCCTTCCAGGTCGTCGAGCTTCAGGCCGTAGAGCGCCGCAACAGCGCTCAGTTCGGCGTCGCCTTCCAGCACGAAATCACCGAAGAAGCGCAGGTCCTGGCCGCGTTTGGGCGCCTGGCTGAACAGTTTGCCGAGTGCCGGCAGGTCGTGTTCGTGGCCGATCACGCAGAGCAGGTCGCCGGCTTGCAGGCGTGTACTGCCCGAAGGGTGGAGCAGCTCGCGACCACGGAACAGCGCGGCGATACGGGTGCCATCCGGCATGTTCAACTCGCGCAGGGCGGCGCCGATGCACCATTTCTCTGCGCCCAGTCGATAGACGAACAGCTCCCACTGGCTGGTCGGGTGCACTTCCAGGCCGGCGCGCGACACCGGCGCCGGCTCCGGCGGCACGGTCACACGCATCAGCTTGGCGGCCAGCGGCAGGCTGGTGCCCTGCAGCAGCAGGGAGATGATCACGATGAAGAAGGCCACGTTGAAGAACAGCTGCGCATTGGGCAGGCCGGCCATCAGCGGGAACACCGCGAGAATGATCGGCACGGCGCCACGCAGGCCTACCCAGGCGATGAAGATTCGCTCACGGTCGTGGAAGGCGCGAAACGGCAGCAGGCCGAGAGCGATCGACAGCGGCCGCGCGACGAGGATCATCCACAGCGCCAGCGCCAGCGCCGGTAGGGCGATCGGCAGCAGTTCGTGCGGCGTGATCAGCAGGCCGAGGACCAGGAACATGCCGATCTGCGCCAGCCAGGTGAGGCCGTCGAGCATGTGCAGGATGCCGTGGCGCGAGCGGATCGGCCGGTTACCCAGCAGCAGGCCGCACAGGTAGATGGCGAGGATGCCACTGCCACCGACGGCGGTGGTGATGGCGAAGATGATCAGGCCGCCGCTGACCACCAGCAGCGGATACAGGCCGGTGGCCAGCTCCATGCGGTTGATCAGTTTGAGCAGCAGCCAGCCGCCACCCAGACCCATCAGGGCACCGAGACCGAACTGCTGCACCAGCTGGATCGGCAGATCCCAGCTGAAGCCGGTCTGACCACTGGCGAGCATGGCGATCAGGGTCACGGTGAGGAACACCGCCATCGGGTCGTTGCTACCCGACTCGATTTCCAGCGTGGAGCTGACCCGTTCGTTGAGGCCGCGGCCGCCAAGCAGAGAAAACACCGCCGCGGCATCGGTGGAGCCGACGATGGCGCCGATCAGCAGGCCTTCGAGCAGGGTCAGGTTGAACAGCCAGGCGGCGGCCAGACCGGTCAGGCCGGCCGTTATCACCACGCCCACCGTGGCCAGTGACAAGGATGGCCACAAGGCCACGCGGAAACTGGAGACCCGCGTGCGCATGCCGCCGTCGAGCAGGATCACCGCCAGCGCCAGGTTGCCGACCAGATAGGCCAGAGGGTAGTTGTTGAAAACGATGCCGCCGGGTCCGTCAGTGCCGGCCAGCATGCCGACGCCGAGGAAGATCACCAGGATGGGGATGCCAAAGCGCGTACCGAACGCGCTGACCAGAATGCTGGCCGCTACCAGCAATGCGCCGATCAAGAACAGATTGTTGATGGCGCTGGCATCCAACTGCGCGTACTCCTGGCTGGGGAAATCGGGGCGCCGCTATGCATGGCGCGTGCCAGGGATTCTAACCGTAGCCTTCGTACCGCTGTCAAAAAGGTTATTACATTTTTCTAAAATGCCCCGAAGCGTCCCGCATGGGGCCGCCCCGGGGCGTTTGGTCGAACTTCAGAACCAGGCGTCTTGCATGCCCAGGCAGGTGTCGTCGCGCGCTTCGAGAATCGCCAGATCATGGTGGCAGGCCGGTACTTCCCAGGTCAGGAAGTAGCGCGCCGCTTGCAGCTTGCCGCGATAGAAGGCCTGCTCGTCGGCGTTATCCGTGTTCGTCAGGCCCCGTTCGGCGCGAATCGCCTGCTCCAGCCAGCGCCAGCCGATCACCGTGTGGCCGAACACTTTCAGGTACAGCGCCGAGTTGGCCAGGCCTTGGTTGACTTTGCCGCTCATCAGATCGCCGAGCAGCGCCAGGGTGACCGTCTGCAGGCGGGCCAGCAATTGTTCGAGTGGTTGACGCAGGGCGGTGAGCGACTCGTGCTCGCTGGCGCGCTGGCAGCAGTCGTTGATCAGCTTGAGTAGCTGCTTGAGCGCGGCGCCACCGTTCTGCGAGACCTTGCGCCCGAGCAGGTCGAGCGACTGAATGCCGTGGGTGCCCTCGTGAATTGGATTGAGGCGGTTGTCGCGGTAGTACTGCTCCACCGGATACTCGCGGGTATAACCGTGGCCGCCGAGAATCTGGATAGCCAGCTCGTTGGCTTTGAGACAGAACTCCGAAGGCCAGGATTTGACGATGGGTGTGAGCAGGTCGAGCAGCTCCAAGGCGCGGGTGCGATCTTCGGCGGTTTCCAGCGTATGGGTGTCGTCGAACAGTCGCGCCGCGTACAGGCCAAGGTCGAAGGCGCCTTCGACGTAGGCTTTCTGCGTCAGCAGCATGCGCCGTACGTCGGCGTGCTCGACGATGGAAATCTGCGGGCTGCTCGGGTCCTTGCCATCCGGCTGGCGACCCTGCGGACGGTTACGCGCGTAGTCCAGCGAATACAGGTAGCCGGCGTAGCCGAGCATGATCGCGCCCATGCCGACGCCGATACGCGCCTCGTTCATCATCTGGAACATGTAGGACAGACCCGCATGCGGCTTGCCCACCAGATAGCCCACACATTCGCCGTTATCACCGAAGTTCAGCGCCGTGGACGTGGTACCGCGCCAACCCATCTTGTGGAACAGCCCGGCCAGTGTGACGTCGTTGCGTGCGCCCAGGCTGCCGTCGTCATTGACGTGGAACTTGGGCACCAGGAACAGGCTGATGCCCTTCACCCCGGGCGGCGCGTCCGGCAGCCTGGCCAGGACCATGTGCACGATGTTCTCGGAGATCGGCTGGTCGCCGCCGGAGATGAAGATCTTGTTGCCCTTGATCCGGTAACTGCCGTCGGCATGCGGTTCGGCACGGGTGCGCAGGTCCGACAGCGACGAGCCGGCGTGCGGTTCGGTCAGCGCCATGGTGCCGAAGAAGCGGCCGTCGATGATCGGCTGCAGGTAGCGGGACTTCTGCTCCTCGCTGCCGAAGGCCTCGATCAGGTTGGCCACGCCCATGGTCAGCATCGAGTAGGAGCTGGTGGCGATGTTGGCCGACTGGAAGTGGGCGAAGCAGGCCTGCGACAGCAGGTTGGGCAGTTGCATGCCGCCGTGCTCGAAGTCGCGGGTGGCATTGAGAAAGCCCGCCTCGTGGAAGGCGCGCAGGGCCGGCTCGACCTCGGGGATCAGCACCGCGCCGCCGTTGACGTACTGCGGCTCGTGCTCGTCGTTCTTGCGGTTGTGCGGGGCGAACAGCTCCTCGGCGATGCCGCGTGCGGTGTCGATCGCCGCGTCGAAGGTCTCGCGGTTGTGATCGGCGAAGCGCGGGCGCTGGGTCAGGGCTTCGGCGTCGAGTACTTCATAGAGTTCGAACGCCAGGTTGCGGGAGCTGAGCAGGGTCTCGGACATGGAACGGGCCTCCAGATGATCGACCGAGTCTAGGCAGCCAGTCGCCCAACTGCCCAGTATCATCATTCGCCGTGATAGTCGCAGGTTGGTGTCTGTAGGGCGCGTGCACCCGCCGTCTCGGTTATGGCGGGTTGCACCCGCCCTACGAGGTCATACCAGGCTGTCAGGCGAAGCCGCGTGCCAGCTCAAGAGTCAGTTCCGTCGCCGGCATCGGCCGACAACTGGCGACGTTCTGCCCGGCCCACAGCGGCGAGAAATCGCCGCTGCCCTGTGCCTCGGCCGCTGCGCGCAGCGGTGCGATAGCTGCAGTGGCCAACGGGAATTCCGGTGCGTGGGTGCTGAGCGGCCCCTGTTCGCGCATCAGGCGGTTGACGATGCCGCGTGCCGGCCGCCCGCTGAACAGGTTGGTCAGCGCCGTATGGCGCGCCGCCGGGCTCTGCAGGGCTGCACGATGCAGGGCGCTGGTGTTGGCCTCCGGGCACAGCAGATAGGCGCTGCCGACCTGCACGCCGTCGGCGCCCAGCGCCATGGCCGCTGCAACACCGCGCGCGTCGCTGATACCACCAGCGGCGATTACCGGCACCGAGAGGGCATCGACCAGCTGCGGCAGCAGCGCGAAGGTGCCGAGTTGGCGACTCAGATCGTGCTCGAGAAAATGCCCGCGATGACCGCCGGCTTCCAGGCCCTGGGCGATCACCGCATCGACGCCGCGTTCCTGTAGCCACAGCGCCTCGTCCAGCATGGTGGCGCTGGAGAGGATCTTTGCTCCGCTGCGCCGTACGCGTTGCAAAAGCGCCTCATCCGGCAGGCCGAAGTGGAAGCTGACTACCGCCGGGCGGAATTCCTCTACCAGTTCGGCCGCTTCGTCGTTGAACGGCAGGCGCCCCGGCCCGCTGGCGATGCTCGCCGGGTCCGCGCTTAGCTCGGCATAGTAGGGCGCCAGGGCTTCACGCCAGGCGGCGTCGCGCGTCATATCCGGCGCAGGCGGCACGTGGCTGAAGAAGTTGAGGTTGAACGGGCGCCCGGTCAGGCCACGCATGGCCACCAGTTCCTGGCGCAAGGCTGCCGGGGCGAGCATCGCGCAGGGAATCGAGCCAAGGCCGCCGGCCTCACATACGGCGGCAGCCAGGCGGTGATCCTGCGAGCCGGCCATCGGTGCCTGGATCAGGGGGAGTTCGCTGCCGAGCAAGCGTTGCAAAGACATGGCGGGTTCTCGCTGTCCATTGAGGAGCAGGCAGCCTAGGCCTTGCGGGCACCGTCGAGCAAGCCGCAATGCATGGCTTCGGCCTGTTAAACTGCGCGCCTGATTCGAGGATTCGCGCATGAACTACCGCCACGCCTTCCATGCCGGCAACCACGCCGATGTGCTCAAACACCTGGTGCTGACCCGACTGCTCGCCCTGCTGTCGAAGAAGGAGGCGCCGTTCGCCTACCTCGATAGCCACGCCGGCCTCGGCCTCTACGATCTGCTGGGCGATCAGGCCAGCCGTACCGGCGAGTACCTGGAGGGCATTGGCCGCCTGTGGCAGGCCACGCAGCTGCCGGACGCGGTGGAGGCTTACCTGGAGGTGGTACGGGCGATGAACCCGGACGGCGAGCTGCGCTACTACCCAGGCTCACCGGAGCTGGCGCGGCTGCTCAGCCGCGAGCAGGATCGCCTGCAACTCAACGAGAAACATCCCGAGGACGGCCGACTGCTCAAAGACAACATGCGCGGTGATCGCCGTGTGGCCGTGCACCTGGGCGAGGGCTGGCATGTGCCGCGAGCCTTGATGCCGACTCGCGAGAAGCGCGTGCTGCTGCTGATCGATCCGCCGTTCGAGAAGGCGGACGAGTTGCAGCGCTGCGTCGAAGCGCTGAACGAAGCGCACGGCCGCATGCGTCAGGCCATCGTGGCGATCTGGTATCCGATCAAGGATGAGCGTCAGCTGGCGCGCTTCTACCGCGATCTGCAAAAGAGCGCTGCGCCCAAGCTGTTGCGCGCCGAGCTTTATGTGCATGCCCCCGACGACGCGACACGCCTGAGCGGTTCCGGCCTGGTGATCAGCAACCCGCCATGGGGGCTGGAGGACGAACTCAGGCAATTGCTGCCGTGGCTGGCCGATACGCTGGGTCAGAACCTGGGTGACTGGCGCCTGGACTGGCTGATAGACGAAGCCGCAAGCGGCAAGCCATAAGAGCCTAGCGCGGGTGAATCCGGGAGCCGTGGCCCCTGATCCCCGGATTGCATCCGGGCTACAACGGTTCAACCCGGCTTGTGATTGGGCTCGATGTGGTAGCTCAGGTTGCGCCGCGGGCTGAGGTATTCCAGCACCTCCAGCGGTAGCTGCGAAGGGCGCAAGCTGCGGGCGATGGCCAGCTTCGGCTCCTGCGCGAGATCGAGGATCAGCGCCTCCTGCTTGGGTGTATCGGCGTCGTAGAGAATCAGCGTCGGCTTCAGCGCGTGAGTCGGGTTCATCCCCAGCACCAGCGCATAGCGCTCATCGTCCAGCTGCACCAGACTGCCGGGTGGGTAGATGCCCATGACGCGGATGAAGGCCTTCAATGCCACTTCGTCGAAGCGCTCGCGCTGCTGCTTGAACATCAGCGCCAGGGCCTCGTGCGGGCTCAGTGCCTGGCGCGGGTCCAGTGGGTTGCACAGGCCGTCGAAATGGTTGGTGATGGCCACAAGGCGGCTCAGACGGCCGATGGCGGCCTCGCGCAGGCCACGCGGGTAGCCGCTGCCGTCGCAATGCTCGTGGTGCTCGTGGATGATGCGCAGCACCTCGTCATCGAGCATCAGCTTTTGCCCCATGCGCAGGCCGAAGTCGGTGTGCATCTGCAGCAGCTGCTGTTCCGGCCGCGTCAGTGGCTCGGGTTTGAGCAGCACCTTGCTCGGCACTTCCAGCTTGCCGATATCGTGCAGCAGCGCCCCAAGCCCGAGGCTATGGCAGGCCTCGCTGTCGAGGCTGAGCTGGCGCCCGAGCAGCAGGGACAGCGCGGTGACGTTGAGGGCGTGGAAGTAGCTGTCCTCGGCGGCCTTGCCGGTGATGCTGTGCAGTACCACGCCGGAGGCGCCGAGCAGTGTCTCGACCATCTCGCCGACGATGGCGCCAGCCTGCTGCATGGCATCTTCTGGTCGGCTGCGCAGGGTCTGGTTGAGTGCCTTGATGCGTTGGCTGGCTTCGATGAAGCGGCGGTCCACGTCGGCCAGGCGGCTGCGCAGGTGGCGCAGTTTCTGCGCGCGCTCCTGGCGCTCCTGAGCTTGCGGGTCGACAGGCGGTTCGATGGGGGCGGGCGTCGGTATGTCTTCGGCGAGTTCAAGGGGCGGGCAGTCGCTGCGTGCCGGGTCGTAGCGCAGCTGTTTGAGCTTCAGCGCGCGCAGGGCGCGAATCTGCGCCTCGTCCTTGATCTTGAAGTTGCTGAAGGCGAAATCATGCTCCCACCAGCTCAGGTCCAGATGGACGTAGAGGCCGACGCAAAGCTGATCGGGAGTGATGGTGGGCAGAATGGCGGGCATGCCGGGCTCGTCGATTGATAGCTAATTGCCCGCAGTTTAGTCCGGCTCAAGACCTGAGGGCAGAAGTTCTTCAGGCCATCACGTCGATGCTGTTGCCCAGATGCGGCGGGTTGCTCGGGGCGCTGACCGGTGCAGCGGACTGTACCAGCCCGCTGATATTGGCCGCCTGCAGCTCCAGCGTCTTGCGCAGCAGCAGGAGCGACATCTGCGCCGCGATCTGCGCCGATGCCTGACTCGATACCTGGCTGGAAATGCTGCTCAGCTCCACGGCCGTTTACCCGTACTCAAGATTCAGGCGGTAGACATACGCCTGTTCCGCCCAGACCGCAATAGCCATTGGGGTTCTTCGCCAGGTATTGCTGGTGATAGGTCTCGGCGTAGTAGAAGGTCGGCGCCCCGATGATTTCGGTGGTGATGCTGCCCAGGCCAGCCTTGTCCAGTTCGGCCTGGAAGCGTGCCTGGCTGTCTTTTGCCGCGTGCAATTGAGCGTCGTCCTGGCAGTAGATCGCCGAACGATACTGGGTGCCCTGGTCATTGCCCTGGCGCATGCCCTGGGTCGGGTTGTGCACTTCCCAGAACACCTTGAGCAGCGCATCGAAACTGGTCTGCTGCGGGTCGAACACCACCAGCACGACTTCCGTGTGGCCGGTCAGGCCGGAGCAAACTTCCTCGTAAGTGGGGTTGGGGGTGAAGCCGCCGGCATAGCCAACCGCCGTGCTGAACACCCCCGGCTGCTGCCAGAAGCGGCGCTCGGCACCCCAGAAGCAGCCCAGACCGAACACCGCCTGTTGCAGGCCGGCAGGGAAGGGCGGCTTGATCGGATTGCCGTTGACATAGTGGTTGTCGGCCACCGGCAGCGGCTCGGCACGACCGGGCAGGGCCTGTTCAGCGGTCGGCAGGGCGTTTTTGTTGACGAGAATCTGGGAGCGCAGAACCATGGCGGTCTCCTGAATGAGATTGAGATGTGGACTACGCGCAGTGCTGCGTATTACGTCCGTTGGTCGGCCTGAGGCCGGCAGGGGTAACGGCGCAGGCTGTCGATCAGCTCGCGGCCAGGTATCGGTTTGTCGAACAGGTAGCCCTGACCGACGTCGCAACGCTGGCGGCGCAAGAAGGCGAGTTGGGCGCCGGTTTCGATGCCTTCGGCGACTACCTTGAGCTTGAGGTTGTGCGCCATGGCGATTACCGCGGAGGTGATTTCCATATCGTCCTGATTGTCCGGTATGTCCTTGATGAAGCTGCGATCGATCTTGATCACGTCGATGGGGAATTTCTTCAGGTAGCTGAGCGAGGAATAACCGGTGCCGAAGTCGTCCATGGCCAGGGTCAGGCCCAGGCTCTTGAGGCGGCCAAGCTGATGGCGGGTGTCGTCGGTGGCTTCCAGCAGCAGGCTCTCGGTCAGTTCCAGCTCGAGCAGGCGCGGGTCGAGCTGCTCTTCGTGGAGGATGGCGGCGATGGAGCCGACCAGGTCGGGGTCGGAGAACTGCTTGGGCGACAGGTTGATCGCCACCTGCAGTTCGCCCATGCCGATGGCGGCGATCTGCTTGCTCATGCGGCAGGCCTGGCGTACTACCCATTTGCCGATGGGGATGATCAGGCCGGTTTCCTCGGCGACGCCGATGAACTGGTCGGGGCGGATCATGCCCTTCTCCGGATGCTGCCAGCGCAGCAGCGCCTCCATGCCCAGCAGTTGGCCACTCTTGAGGCACAGCTTGGGCTGGTAGAAGACCTCCAGCTCGTTCTGGGTCAGGGCGCGGCGCAGGTTGTTCTCGACGAACAGCTTGTAGTTGGCCTCGGCATTGAGCACTTCGGTGAACAGTTGCACCTGGTGCTTGCCGTTGGCCTTGGCCTTGTGCAGGGCGAGGCCGGCATGCTTCATCAGGGTCTGCGGATCGTCGCCGTGTTCCGGGGCGATGGCCAGCCCCACCGAGCCGGTGATGCTGATCAGCTGATTGTCGACGAACAGCGGCTTGTCCAGGGTCTGCAGCACCTGCTGCGCGACGCGCAGGCCGTCATCCTGATCGCAGCCATCGAGCAGGATGGCGAATTCGTTGCTGGCGAAGCGCGCCAGGGTGCCCTTGGCACCGAGGCTGTTGCGCAGGCGCCGGGCCAGCGCCGAGAGCAGCTTGTCGCCGGTCTGGTGGCCGAGGCTGTCGTTGATGCGCTTGAAGTTGTCGATGTCCACCAGCAGCAGCCCCAGCGATTGCTGGGTATGACGCGCGAAGCGCTCTTCGAGGCTGCGGATGAACGAAGGACGGTTGCCCAGGTTGGTCAGGTTGTCGGTGTAGGCCAGGCGCTCGATGCGTTGCTGCGCCAGCTTGGCCTCGGTGATGTCTTCGTAAATGCCGATGTAATGGGTCAGCTCGCCATCGTCGCCATACACCTTGGAGATCGACAGGTGGCCCCAGTACGGCTCCTGGTTCTTGCGGCGGCTGCGAAATTCGCCCTGCCAGCTGCTGTGCTCGGCCAGGCTCGAGTCGGTATCGAACAGCAGGTCGCTGAGGTTGGCCAGGGCCGGCAGTTCAGATAGGCGATGGCCGCAGACCTCGTCGCTGCTGTACAGGGTGATGGCGGTGAAGCTGGGGTTGACGTATTCTACCCGGCCGTCGCGGTCGACCAGCAGGAAGGCGCTGGCGCTCTGCTCGACGGCGCGCTGGAACAGGTACAGCGCATGGGTGACCGAGCGCTTTTCCTGATTGATCAGCACCTGGGCGAACTGATCGGCCAGTTCGCCGGCGAAGGCGATCTCGTCGGCCTGCCAGATGCGCTTGGGGCCGATGTGTTCGAGGCAGAGGATGCCCACCACTTCCCCTTCGATACGAATGCTGGCATCGAGCATCGAGGTGATGCCCAGCGTCTCCAGGTAGCCGGGAGCCAGCTCGCGAGTGCGCAGATCGTGTTGCGCGTCGTGAGCGTCGATTGCCCGGCCGCTGTGCAGCGCCTCCAGGTAATGCGGAAAGCTGCGGGCGTCGATAGACGGCAGTTGCTCGTGACGGTCCAGGTCGCGGCGGTACAACGAGATGGAATCGAGACTCTGACTGCCCAGTTGCCAGATCCCCGCGCGGGCCACGCCGTAGACCTCGCAGGCCGCCTGGGTGATCAGTTCGGCAGCTTCCTGTCGCGGGTCGCTGGAGACGTAGCGCTGGCGTGACAGGCGCACGATCAGTTGCTGCTGGGTATGTGAGCGGGCCAGGTGTTGCAGGTGGTTGTCCTGCGTACGCTGATACTGCTGCAGCGACGTGCGCAGGTTCTGATTCTGTGTGTGCAGGTCCAGCTCGCCAGGAGAAAAGGCATCGAAGCTGCCATCGGCGATCAGCAGATAGCCGCGCAGCAACTGGCGGTTGCGCTGTTTGAAGGGTTCGCCGATCTCCAGCAGATTCAGTGCTCCCTGTGGCGTATGCAGGGTATAGCGCACCAGGTAATGCGCACTCTGGAGCAGTTGCTGCTGGATGGCATCGTGCAGGCGATAGCGTGCTTCCGGCTCCATCAGGCTGGCGTAGGGCGCATCCACCAATGCGCAAAGATCGGCGGCGCTGATGCCGAGTTTGCGTTCGCAGGCCGGATCGAGAAAAAGCAGGGCCCAGCTTGGCTCGTTCAAGCGCTCGAAACGCAACATGCCGAGCCGCGAGGGCACTGGCAACTGCGTCACAACCTCGGCTGCCGAGCGGGTGCCGGCATCGGGATGGCTTTTCATTGGGCGTTGGGCTTCCAGTATGCTGACCAGGCGAGGCTTCCGTTCTCTGCACAAAACCACTGCTATCAGGGCGCAGCGGTGTGGACGGAGGCTAGGGCTCAGGCCTACTTCACTATAGCGTTCGGCAAGGGTGCATCATGCAAGCAAGACTGACAAGGAAACTGATGGCCATGCTAGTGGCCACAGCGCTTTTCACAACGTTACCGGCCCTCGCCGATACCGCTGACAAGGGTGCATTGCAGGGCGCTGAACAGGAAGCTTATCTGGACGAACTCAAGCGCCTTTATCTGACCGACAACGAGCGCCAGGCACTGCTGGCGCACAACAACGCACTGCTGGAAACCTACGCCCTGCGCGCCGGCTACCAGGTTGGCCAGGCGCAGCGGCAGGACCTGCTGTACCGTTTCGCTGTCGGCGATGCCGGCGAGCTGATCCTGCGTGAGGAGAGCCGGGGCATGCAGGGCACCGCCATCTCCGTGCGCAACCAGCGTGTTCCGGTGTTTGGTATCGATCCGTTCATCCGCTACGAATGTCCGACCGGCGGTATCCGCTGTGCACTGCTCAACCCGGTCGACGGCAGCCAACTGCTGAGCATCGTGCGCGATCACCAGGGCGCGAGTGAGCTGGCCAAGGCACTGAGCTTCCTGATTCGCAACGTGCAAAAAGGCTGACCCCTCCGGGCGGCTCGGCATCACAGCTGCAGCAGGAACATGGCCTTGGCCAGGAACAGGATGGCCAGCATCTGCAGCAGCACGCTCAGGTGAATGCGTCGCGAGCGCGCCGCTGTCATACGGCCGCTGCGCATCAGGAACACCACCAGCAGAAAATGCCCGAGGATGCTCAGGGCTAGGGTGATTTTTAGGCTGAGCAGGATGCCGAAGCTGCTGGCCAGCGGCGCATGCAGTGCCGCGCGGTAATGCCATGCCAGGCCCAGGCCGGCGCCGTAGAGCGCCAGTACCACCCAGTGCATGACTTGTCGTGCCCGCCGTCCGAGTGCACGTGAGAAGCCCGTCTTGGCCTCATCCGGAAGCTCGCGCGTGGCACGGCTGAGGATCATCACTTCGAAGAATACGCCGCCAATGAAGAAGGTGGCGGCAGTCAGGTGGGCGAACTTCAGAAACAGATAGAGCATGGGGATGCGCCGGATCGATATCGATGGCTCGATCATGGCGGCTGCAGCGGTAAATGCCATGACCGGGATCAAGTCCCTTGTGGCTTGGGGCAGGCAAAAAAAACCCCACCCAGATTGGGCGGGGTTGAGGATGCGAGCGTGGCGTGCTCGAAACGATTTACAGCAGGATGGTGCGGATGTCGGCCAGCAGCTGCGACAGGCGCTGAGTGAAGCGTGCGGCAGCCGCGCCATTGATCACGCGGTGATCGTAGGACAGCGACAGCGGCAGCATCAGCTTGGGCTGGAAGGCCTTGCCGTCCCAGACCGGCTGCATGGTCGCCTTGCTGACACCGAGGATCGCCACTTCCGGCGCGTTGACGATCGGCGTGAAGCCGGTACCGCCAATGTGGCCGAGGCTGGAGATGGTGAAGCAGGCACCCTGCATGTCATCAGCCGAGAGCTTCTTCTTGCGCGCCTTGTCGGCCAGCTCGGCCGCTTCGCCAGCCAGTTGCAGCAGGCTCTTCTGGTCGACGTTCTTGATCACCGGTACCAGCAGGCCGTCCGGCGTATCGACGGCGAAGCCGATGTGCACGTACTTCTTGCGGATGATCGCCTTGCCGCTCGGCGCCAGCGAACTGTTGAAGTCCGGCAGCTCCTTGAGCAGGTGGGCACAGGCCTTGAGCAACAGCGGCAGCACGGTCAGCTTGACGCCGGCCTTTTCCGCCACGGCCTTCTGCGCGACGCGGAAGGCTTCCAGGTCGGTGATGTCGGCCGAGTCGAACTGGGTCACGTGCGGCACGTTGAGCCAGCTGCGGTGCAGGTTGGCGGCGCCGACCTGCATCAGGCGGGTCATCGGCACTTCTTCGATTTCACCGAACTTGCTGAAGTCCACGGTCGGGACCGGCGGAATGCCGGCGCCACCGGTGGCGGCTGCAGCAGTCGCCTGCGGAGCGGCCTTGGCCTTCTGCATCATGCCCTTGACGTAAGCCTGCACGTCTTCCTTGAGGATGCGACCTTTCGGGCCGCTGCCGGCGATATCCGCCAGCTCCACGCCGAAATCGCGAGCCAGCTGACGCACGGCCGGGCCGGCATGCACCTTGGCGCCATCGCGCTTGGGTGCGTTGGCCACTTCGGCGGCAGCCGCCGACAGCGAGGCGATGGCGCGCACTTCGGCGGCCACTTCCGGCGCTGCACCTTCCGGTACGCGGTGTACTTCCTGGCTGGCCCCTGCCGGAGCCGCAGCCTGCGCTGCGCCAGCGACCTTGAGCTTGAGGATCAGGTCGCCGGTACCGATTTCGTCATCCAGTTTGACCAGCACTTCTTCCACCACGCCGGCAGCCGGCGAGGGGATTTCCATGGAGGCCTTGTCGGACTCCAGGGTCAGCAGGCTCTGGTCGGCTTCGATGCTGTCGCCGGCCTTGACCATGATCTCGATGACCTTGCCCTTGGCACTGGAGCCGATGTCCGGCACGTGCACGTCCTGCACGCTGCTGCCGGTCGGCGCGGCGGCCGGAGCCGGTGCAGCGGCGGGAGCGGCTTCTGCCTTCGGCGCTGCCGATTGAGCTGGAGCGGCAGCCGGGGCGGCCCCTTCGACTTTCAGCTTGAGAATGAGGTCGCCGGTGCCGACTTCGGCATCCAGCTTGACCAGCACTTCTTCCACCACGCCGGCAGCCGGCGCGGGGATTTCCATGGAGGCCTT
>NZ_DJSX01000094.1:0-5624 GCF_002439135.1 Pseudomonas sp. UBA6323
CTCTTGCCCAGCAGGGCCACGCGCAGGTTCTCCAGCGTTTCCGGATTCTGCGCCGCGGCCACGTCGGCCAGCGCCTGGGTGGTCAGGGATTGGATGTCACTCATGGATCGACGGATCTCGGATGGGTCGCCTCACACGTTCCGCGCCGGGGCGATATCCCGGAGCTCCCAGTCCCCTTCCGGTGGAAGAAGATCGAGGTGAGGGCACGAGCGAATCCTAGCGTAGTCGGATTGCGCTGACGCCGATGCACCGATTGTTTCCCAATCCGGTGCGTGGCGACGCGTTCAACCCCGCTACTGCCGCGGGCTCCTGCGGCGCGCCCTCATCCGCCCCCTCGGGGCGCCTCCTCCCGAGGGAAGAGGGAACGGCCAAGCTGGAAAAAGAAATGGGGAAGGACTTGCGCCCNNTGCGCCCTTCCCCATGCATTGTCTCATTCACCACCGCCGCGGGTGAACCGCGCCGGCAGGGGAAGGACTTATGCCGCCAGCGCGCTCTTGGCCTTCTCGGCCAGCGCGGCAAAACCCGCCGCGTCGTGCACGGCGATGTCCGCCAGCACCTTGCGGTCCAGGGTGATGCCAGCCTTGAGCAGGCCGTTCATGAAACGGCTGTAGCTCATGCCGTTGATGCGGGCAGCCGCATTGATACGGGTGATCCACAGCGAACGGAAATTGCGCTTCTTCTGCTTGCGGCCGATATAGGCGTACTGCTGCGCCTTGATGACCGCCTGCTTGGCGACGCGGAAAACCTTGCGGCGGGCATTGTAGTAGCCCTTCGCCTGGCTGATGATCTTCTTGTGGCGGCGGCGCGCCTGCACACCACGCTTGACTCGTGCCATGGTTCAGTTCCTCAGAGGTAGGGCAGCATGCGGTCCAGACGGCCTGCGTCTTCTGCGCGGACGTGGTTCGTCTGACGCAGGTTACGCTTCCGCTTGGTCGCCTTCTTGGTGAGGATGTGGCTACGGTTGGCGTGGCCAGCCTTGTACTTGCCGGAAGCGGTCTTGCGGAAACGCTTGGCCGCTGCCCGGTTGGTCTTGATCTTGGGCATTGCTATGTCCTTGATGGTCTCTTTTTACTGGCCGGGCGGTGGCTTGCGCCACGCTTTCCATCCTTGCCCTTGCCTGCTTGAAGCCCGCACTCCCGATGGAGGCAGGCAGGTCCTGTTGGGTGTTGCAAACAGCAAACCCGGCGAACCGGGCCGCCCATTATGCCCGGGCCCCAGCACACTTGCAAACGCAGGCGGCAGCGGGGACAGGCAAATGAATACGGGACGGGAAGCCGGCGCCAGGCCCCTCCCCGTCCGCGGGTACGGCTGCGGCCCGGGCCGCGGCGCCGTTACTTCTTCTTCGGCGCGATCATCATGACCATCTGCCGGCCTTCCAGGCGCGGGCGCGATTCGATCACGATGTCCTCGCCCAGGTCCGCCTCGATGCGACCGGCCATCTCGCGACCCAGCTCCTGGTGGCTCATCTCACGGCCACGGAAGCGGATGTTGACCTTGACCTTGTCGCCTTCCTCGAGGAAGCCACGCATCTTGCGCAGCTTGATCTGGTAGTCGCCCTCGTCCGTGACCGGACGGAACTTGACTTCCTTGATCTCGACCTGGCGGCTCTTCTTCTTGGCCTCGTTGGCCTTCTTCTGCTGTTCGAACTTGAACTTGCCGAAGTCCATGATCTTGCAGACCGGCGGATCGGCCTGCGGCTGGATCTCGACCAGGTCCAGGCCCTCATCCTCGGCCATCGACAGCGCTTCGTCGCGCGTCAACACGCCGATCATTTCACCGTCGCTGCCGATCACGCGCACGCGCGGCACGCGGATTTCATGATTTCGACGATTCTGCTTGTTGTCAGGGGTACTGATATTGCAATCTCCGGATGGAATCGAACCGGCCCCGGCGGAGCGTCCGCGGGGACCGGGGCTGGATGCTTACTGCCTGTGTTCCGCCTGCAGGCGTTCGATGAAGGCCTGGAGCGACATGCTGCCCAGATCCTCGCCCGAACGGGTGCGTACCGCCACCGCGCCGTTCTCCTTCTCGCGGTCGCCGATGACCAGCAGATACGGCACACGCTGCAGCGTATGCTCGCGAATCTTATAGCCGATCTTCTCGTTCCGCAAATCGGCGGTGACCCGGAACCCTTGCTCCGCAAGGGTTTTGCGAACCTGCTGAACGTATTCAGCCTGGGCGTCGGTGATATTGGCCACCACCACCTGCACCGGCGCCAGCCAGGTCGGGAACGCGCCGGCATGGTGCTCGATGAGGATGCCGATGAAGCGCTCCATCGAGCCCACGATGGCCCGGTGCAGCATCACCGGGTGCCGCTTCTGGCTGTTTTCGTCGACGTACTCGGCACCGAGGCGGCCCGGCATCATGAAGTCCACCTGCATGGTGCCCAGCTGCCAGGTCCGGCCGATGGCGTCCTTCAGGTGATACTCGATCTTCGGGCCGTAGAAGGCACCCTCGCCGGGCAGTTCCTGCCATTCCACGCCACAGCTGGACAGCGCAGAACGCAGGGCGTCTTCGGCCTTGTCCCAGGTGGCGTCGTCACCCAGGCGCGATTCCGGGCGCAGCGCGATCTTGATCTGGATGTCCTCGAAGCCGAAATCGGCATAGACCTTCAGCGCCTGGGCGTGGAACGCGCGGACCTCGGACTCCACCTGCTCCTCGGTGCAGAACACGTGGCCGTCGTCCTGGGTGAAGCCGCGCACGCGCAGGATGCCATGCAGCGCGCCGGACGGCTCGTTGCGGTGGCAGGCGCCGAACTCGCCGTAGCGGATCGGCAGGTCGCGGTAGCTGTGCAGGCCCTGGTTGAACACCTGGATGTGGCCCGGGCAATTCATCGGCTTGACCGCGTAGGTGCGCTTCTCCGACTCGGTGAAGAACATGTTGTCCTGGTAGTTGTCCCAGTGGCCGGACTTCTTCCACAGGCTCACGTCCAGGATCTGCGGGCAGCGCACCTCGCCGTAGCCGCTGCTGCGATAGACGCGGCGCACGTACTGCTCGACCACCTGCCACAGTGCCCAGCCCTTCGGGTGCCAGAACACCAGGCCCGGCGCCTCTTCCTGCAGGTGGAACAGCTCCTGCTGCTTGCCGATGCGGCGGTGGTCGCGCATCTCGGCTTCCTCGATGCGCTTGATGTAGGCCTCTAGCTGCTTCTTGTCGGCCCATGCGGTGCCGTAGATGCGCTGCAGCTGCTCGTTCTTGGCATCGCCGCGCCAATAGGCGCCGGAAATACGGGTCAGCCTGAAGGCCTTGAGGAAACGCGTGTTCGGCACGTGCGGGCCGCGGCACATGTCCACGTATTCCTGGTGGTAGTACATGCCCATGGCCTGGATGTCGGCGGACATGTCCTCGATCAGGCGCAGCTTGTAGTCCTCGCCGCGGGCCCTGAAGATCTCGACCACCTCGGCGCGCGGCGTCATCTTCTTGATGACGTCGTAGTCCTGCGCGATGAGCTCGCCCATGCGCTTCTCGATCGCAGCCATGTCATCGGGCGTGAACGGGCGCTCGGAGTAGATGTCGTAGTAGAAGCCCTCGGCGATGACCGGGCCGATCACCATCTTCACGTCCGGGTACAGCTGCTTGACCGCATGGCCGACCAGGTGGGCGCAGGAGTGGCGGATGATCTCCACGCCCTCCTCGTCCTTGGCGGTGATGATGCGCAGCGCGGCGTCGTGGTCGATGACGTCGCTGGCATCGACCAGCACGCCGTCGACCGCGCCGGCGATGGTGGCCTTGGCCAGGCCAGCGCCGATGGACTGGGCCACGTCCATGACGCTGACCGGGTTTTCGAACTGACGGACGCTGCCGTCGGGGAGAGTGATGTTGATCATGGCTTCACCTGGGGGGATGGCCCGCCGGTCGCGGCGGATCGCGGAGCACGCGATGCGGGAATGCGCCTGCGGAGAATCGGGGCAATAAAAAAGCGCCACGAAGGCGCCTGCTGCAGGGCCGTGGCGGAATCTGGCGTCAGGAGTGGGTAGTGCTCATGTCGCACGCTCGGCCGGCGTTTCCGCGGGCCACCTTTTCCGGAAGGAGGTCGGGCACGATGGTAAACCAATCGCGGCCATTCCGCCTCCATCGCGCGTGTGCCGGCGTCCCTCTGTCCGGCCGGCAACCGCGCCGCGCGCCAGCGCGGTGGGCCACGGGAAACCAGGGGAAAGCAGGCCTGGGCGACACATTCCGGCGGGTCGCCCGGCCCGGATCGACGGCCATAAAAAACCCGGCATCTGCCGGGTCATTGATCCACTCCTCACCGGAGTGGTGGGCGGTACAGGGTTCGAACCTGTGACCCCTACCATGTCAAGGTCAGGGAAGAGCAGCAAAATCAATGACTAACGCGCTCGCTTGCGATCACATGTGACATATCGAAATCAGTCACTTAGCGATGCAGCGGGGTCAGTTTAGGGTCACCCCATCACTGGCAGAGATCCAGCCTAGCCGTTCGGGAAGGCGGCGGCAGGCGGGGCAAAGTTCGTCGTGTACCTAGCCACCCCCTTGGTGACGCGGAGGTCATCTATGTGGCCGTTGAAGTACTGCCCATCCGACGGGCGCCCCCCGATCTGCGCCGGACAGTTCGCCGTGAACATTGACGTGGTGATTGCCTGACTGACTACGGATACGCCGTTCACGTATATAGAGAGAACACTTCCAAACCTTACATAAGCAATGTGAGAAAAAACTCCTGCAGAAAATACACCATTGGCACTTAGATAGTCCGTAAAGTTCGTCCCATTTGACGAAACCGCCATGTAAACCCGGTTTCCAGAAGCAACAGCGCAGGAAAATGAGCGTGCGCCTGCACCAACCGCCTTACAAAACAAGACTTGCGTCGCTGTAACGTTTGCGACAGGCCGCATCCAGAACTCTACGGTGAAATCGCCTGATCCGAAGTCAAACCCAGTATTGTTCGGTGTGCTGATATAGTCGCCACTGCCATCGAACAATCCGCTGGCCCCGCCAAATTTCCATTGAGCCGTGTCAATCTGTGAATCACCAGTCGGAGTCCATACGCTCCCCTTCTGATCGGTAAAAGTCGTGCTACCGTCCGCGCCATCAAAGTGCAAAAGTGCCGTGACATTCGCCCAGAACGGATCGCTTGTCGGAGCGCCAGACGCCATAAGAAGCCTGCGTAGCATCATGCGCTGATCCCCATTGCGTAGCGCCAAGTGGTCCCGTTGTTTACGGTTGACGCTGACAGGACAGTCACTTGACTAGGGCCAGATCCTACGGCCGTAATTGAACTCGCGAGCGGCTTATGAGAGGAAGGTATGGCGAAGGTTCTACCGCCAGTTCCATCTTGCGATATGTGCAACTCGTATTCTGCAAACTTTCCAGAGCCTGGAAGGTTGGTAAGCACCAAGGAGGTTACGTTTGAGGTTAGCGTGACTGCGCCGGCGTAGATTGAGGCCCCGCCAAAGTCCAAGGTCAGGACGCCGCTGGAAATCGTTGGGGTAGCAACCGGAACAACGGATGATCCACCACCACCACCCGAAAGCGGCGTTTCCGTGCCGGTATCGTCCATGGAATAGACGTGTCCATCACCCTTGGCATATACCTTTACCTGCCCAGATGCTGGCGTAGCCGGGGCGCTTCCCTCGACAAGGATCACTGGACCGCCCAGAGTTTCA